>JBBDXV010000496.1:0-1517 GCA_040902165.1 Pseudohongiellaceae bacterium | reverse complement strand
ACGGAAAGTTTGATCATGGGACGGATTATAGCGACGGAAGCACTGGAAATTCAGCAAACCGCAGGAGTAAAGTATCGCCACGATGAAAAATGCCACATATCTCCCCCCCCTTTTTCTGCTGAGCCTGTGGATGCTTGCCCTGCCACTGCCGGCCCAGGAAGCCGAGGTACAAACAACAGACGAATCCAACGAACAGGATCCGCCGGTTCCCATTGAGGAAATTACCATTGTTGGTGAACGAACCCTGCTGACGATGCGTCACCAGATCGAAAGAGAGGAAGAAAATCTCTATAGTCTGTTCAATGACCTCAACAGCTCGGACGATATGGACATCATCTGTCGCATGGTCAAGAAACGCCTGTCGCATATCTCCGAAAGGGTATGTGAACCGATGTTTCTGACCAAACAACGCACCGAGAGCAACAGAAATTCAATGTCAGATATGCGCCAGGCCTGGAGTGATGAAGGCATCGACCCGGTGCTGTTCATGAATGCACTTGAAACGATGGAATCGGAAGTCGAGATCATCCAGAAAGTCGAACCCCAGTATGAAGCCCTGAGTGAGGAGATGCTGCGCATTGCGCAGGAAAATCCCGACTATTTTGCCCGGCTGCAAAAAATCGGCGCGATGAAAACCGAGCTGGAACAGGCGCGACAGCGACAATTCGGCTCTGATTGAGGAATCTGCCATGTATTATATTGCCAACAGTCAAAAAACTTTCTCCCAGGCGGTTGACGACCTGGAGCAGTCAGTAAAACGAAACGGTTTTGGTGTGCTTCACATACACGATCTCGGCAGTACGCTACGAAGCAAGGGCGTGGAATTCACCGAACAATGCAAGATTTTTGAAGTGTGTAATCCGATGCAGGCGGCCAGGGTGCTGGCCTCAGACATGAGATTGAATATGGCGCTGCCCTGTCGAATCTCGGTGTTTACCGAAAAAGGTAATACCCGTATCGGATTGATCAAACCCGGGAAGATGCTTTCTACGCTCTCGAGCGACAAGGAACTGCTAAAAGTCGCGGCCGAAGTGGAAGCCACAACCATAAAAATGGTGGATGAAGCCGCTTGAGTGTTCTGCACCAGTCGGATTTTCCCGGTCCGAAGAAAGCTTCGCCTCTACCAGCGCATTCTCCGGTTAACCGGGCACTGTATCTCAGGCAGAATTACGCGAAGCATTGATATTGCCGTAAAGACTGCGCACTATCATCTTTTCATAGGTTTCCATCAGCGCATCGTTTTCCGCACCGGAACCACCGCGCAATTGCTGAATCCGCATCAATGCAAACTGTTGAATCACCAGCAAGGGCAACACAATACGTTCGCGCAATTCGATACTCAGGCGCGAACGCGAATTGTCCTCCAGCAGTACCTGTTGCCCGGATACTTTCAGCACCATTTCCCGCGTGAGCTCAAATTCATCATGGATCATCCGCCAGAAGCCACCGAACTTGCTGTCATTCTCCATGTAACGCGTGATCGAAAAATTGGACTTGGCCATGGCCTGCATGCTGTT
>JBBDXV010000495.1:0-1519 GCA_040902165.1 Pseudohongiellaceae bacterium | reverse complement strand
GCCAGCGATGAGGCAAGACCGGCAATGCGCGAAGACCTGTAAACCGAGAAGTCTTGTAATAAAGGAAGACTGCGATGATTGATCAGAAACTACTTGCCATCCTGGTGTGTCCGATCTGCAAGGGAGAGCTCAAATACAACCGCGAAGCGGCAGAACTTGTATGCAAGGCAGATTCACTTGCCTATCCAATCATGGACGGCATTCCAGTAATGCTCAGTGATCAGGCACGTGTTCTGTCAGCGGAAGAGCGGTCCGCACACTGATGCAGTTTACTGTTGTTATTCCGGCTCGCTATGCGGCCGCACGTCTGCCCGGCAAACCTTTGCTGGACATCTGCGGCAAACCCATGCTGCAGCATGTCTACGAACGCGCCAGACAAAGTGAAGCAGTTGAGGTGCTGATCGCAACAGATGACGAACGCATTGCTGATGCGGCTCGGGGTTTTGGCGCCCGCGTTTGCATGACATCGCCGCTGCATCGGTCAGGCACTGACCGGATCCAGGAAGTGGCGCAGCAGTTGGCGCTGGATGATCAACACGTTATCGTCAATGTGCAAGGCGATGAGCCACTTATTCCGCCGGCAGTCATCAATCAGGTTGCGCGCAATTTATTGGACTTTCCCGATGCCGGCATCAGCACCCTGTGTGAAGTGATAGGCAATCAGGAAGAGATTTCCAATCCCAATGCCGTAAAGGTGGTTTTTGACAGCAATGGCATGGCGCTCTATTTCAGTCGCGCTACGATTCCCTATGGCAGCAGTGTTTCGGCAAAAAACTGTTATCGGCATATCGGTATCTATGCCTATCGGGTTGCCACACTCAACAGCTTTGTTCTATGGCCTCCGGGTGAACTTGAAATACAGGAAAAGCTGGAACAGTTACGCGCCCTGTCTCATGGCGTCAAGATTCATATTGCGCTCTGCAGCGAAAAAATCCCGGCCGGTGTCGATACGGAACAGGATCTGCAGGCAGTACGCCAATTTCTGGCTTCACACTGATTTAACCGCAATTTCGCAAGACCATGCTTGTATGGCGACACCGTCAACGGATTCAAGACCAATACGCATATTGATGGTATGCCTCGGCAATATCTGTCGCTCGCCAACCGCCCAGGGCGTGCTGCAACAGCTGGTAAGCGCAAGGGGACTGGGCGAACTCGTCATCGTGGATTCCTGCGGTACCAGCAACTACCACCTGGGTGATCCGCCGGACAGTCGCAGTATCAGGATGGCACGGACCAGAGGCTACGATCTCAGCAACCAGCGAGCCCGGCAAATAGACCACCGGGACTTTGAACTCTTCGACTATATTCTGGCGATGGACAGCGACAACCTCGAAACCCTGAGGCGCAAGAGTCCGCCTGCCAGTCACGGCAAGCTGGATTTGTTTCTGCGCTATTCTGAATCCGGTTTGACCGAGGTCCCGGATCCGTATTACGAGGGTCCGGAGGGCTTTGAAAAGGTTCTGGATCTGGTTGAAGAAGCAGCAGGTAAGCTACTGAATCATATCGTGAAGGTGCA
>JBBDXV010000494.1:7511-10197 GCA_040902165.1 Pseudohongiellaceae bacterium | reverse complement strand
ATCAGCGGTTGATCCGGTTGTCGATCAATTGCTGTACCACGGCAGGGTCTGCCAGGGTTGTCGTATCGCCCATATTCTCCAGTTCATTGGCGGCGATCTTGCGCAGAATACGCCGCATGATTTTGCCGGAACGTGTCTTGGGCAGGCCCGGTGCAAACTGGATGATTTCCGGTTTGGCAAATGACCCGATTTCATCGGCCACATACTGCATCAGTTGCTTGTGCAGCTGATCGGAATCCTCAACACCGTCCATCGGCGTGACAAAGGCATAGATGCCCTGTCCCTTGATGTGATGCGGATAACCCACTACTGCCGCTTCCGCGACCTGGGGATGCAACACCAGTGCACTTTCTATTTCTGCAGTACCGAGTCGATGGCCGGAGACATTGAGCACATCATCAACGCGACCGGTAACCCAGTAGTAACCGTCTGTATCTCGGATCGCGCTGTCGCCGGTGAAGTAATAACCAGGATAGGTTTTGAAATAAGTATCGATACAACGCTGATGATCGCCATAGACACTGCGAATCTGACTGGGCCAGCTGCCGCATAGCACCAGATTGCCGGTGGCGGGACCTTTCAGCAATTTTCCGTCAGCGTCCATCAGCGCCGGATTGACCCCGAAAAACGGCTGGGAACAGGAGCCAGGCTTCAGGGCGGTGACACCCGGAATCGGAGAAATCATGATCGCACCGGTTTCGGTCTGCCACCAGGTATCGACGATCGGGCAGCGTGTATTGCCGACCACATGGTAATACCACTCCCAGGCCTCGGGATTGATAGGTTCACCGACTGAGCCTAACAGGCGCAATGAGGTTCTTGAAGTTTTCTGTACCGGCTCATCCCCATGGGCCATCAAGGCACGAATGGCAGTAGGAGCGGTATAAAAAATATTTACCTTGTGCTTGTCGATCACCTGCCAGAAGCGGGAGGCGTCGGGATAGCTCGGGATTCCTTCAAACATCAGTGTAATCGCGCCATTGGCAAGCGGACCATAGACGATATAGGAATGACCCGTTACCCAGCCCACATCGGCGGTACACCAGTAGATGTCACCTTCGTGATAATCAAATACATATTTGTGGGTAATGGCAGTACCCAGCAGGTAACCGGCAGTGGTATGCATCACGCCTTTGGGTTTGCCGGTGGAACCGGAAGTGTAAAGAACGAACAGCGGATCTTCTGCGTCCATGATTTCCGGCGGGCAGTCCGTGCTCGCCTGGCCAGTGGCATTGTGATAACAGACGTCGCGGGGCTCATGCCAGGGAACTTCGGCTTTGGTACGCTTCACTACGAACACGGTATGCACGTTGGGACAGTGTTCCAGGGCCTTGTCGACATTGAGTTTCAGCGGAATGATTTTGCCGCCGCGCAGGCCCTGGTCGGCGGTAATAACAGTCTGGCAGTCGCTGTCCAGAATACGATCCTTGATGGACTCCGGTGAAAAACCGCCAAACACTACCGAGTGAATCGCACCGATACGGGCACAGGCAAGCATCGCGTAGGCTGCTTCCGGCACCATGGGCATATAGATACACACACGATCGCCTTTTTTTACCCCACGGGTTTTCATCGCATTGGCGAGTTTGCACACCTGGGTGTGTAATTCGCGATAGGAGATTTTTTTATCCAGCCCGGGATCGTCGCCTTCCCAGATGATGGCGACCTGGTCAGCTTTCTTTTCCAGGTGTCGGTCAACACAATTAAAACAGGCGTTCAGTTTTGCGCCTTTGAACCAGGTGGAGTCTGCCGTGGCAAAATTGCCGCCGGACACTTCCTGCCAGGGCTGATGCCAGTACAGA
Source organism: Pseudohongiellaceae bacterium (assembly GCA_040902165.1). Classification (GTDB taxonomy): domain Bacteria; phylum Pseudomonadota; class Gammaproteobacteria; order Pseudomonadales; family Pseudohongiellaceae; genus NORP240. The sequence continues at coordinate 8,395 of JBBDXV010000494.1, read as the reverse complement.
AATGCACCTGCCTGTTCCGCCCAGAATTCATCCGGAGATTCCAGCGAGCGCTGGTACATGGCGTCGAATTCGGCTTTGCTGAGATGACTGTGAGTGGCGGCAGCTTCAGAGACGGGATAAATCTTGTGTTCGGACATCGGTAAACCCTGTTCTGGCTCTAACGTTCGCGACAGAGGATAATTGGGGTTGAGACAAAAATACAGTAGTTTTATTCTGTTACACGCCAATGCCGGGTCGGATTCCGATTAACTATTTATGACTGCTGGTTCTTCGCATAAACACTACTCACTACTTGAAGAGTCGATTAATGTAACGACGCATGGCCTGGCCTTTGTGTTGAGCCTTATGGCTTTGCTGACCTTGACGGTGCAAGGCTATCGAGATGGTAGTGTGCTTGAGCTAATCAGCTTTGCCATTTTTGGTGCAAGTCTTGTTATAACCTATGGCACCTCCACTCTGTACCACAGTACCAGTTTGCCTTCGCGGCGCAGCTGGCTGCGAATCGTTGACCATGCCAGTATCTATATTCTGATCGCCGGCACCTATACTCCCTTTACCCTGATTACCTTGCAAGGCGTCACTGGCTGGATCCTGTTCGGTATCTCCTGGGGTATGGCAGTGGTGGGTATTGGTCTGAAACTGTTTTTTACCGGGAAATTTGAACACGTTTCAACGGCGATGTATGTATTTATGGGCTGGATTATTATTTTTGCCTTTGGCCCGCTGATGGAGAATCTTTCAGCATCAGGAATCAGATGGCTGGTGGCAGGTGGAGTGTCTTATACGGTAGGCGCATTGATTTATGCGATCAAGAAAATACCTTTAAACCACGCCATTTTTCACGCTTTTACCGTGGCGGGAAGTGTCTGCCACTTTGTAGCCGT
>JBBDXV010000494.1:0-7411 GCA_040902165.1 Pseudohongiellaceae bacterium | reverse complement strand
CCGTTGCCGGTTCCAGTGTCAGTGCATGACAGACAGCAAAATAGTCAGGAGTCAGCCCTTTGTCATTCAGCATGGTCCTGGCCTGGTTTTCCAGCTCAGCGAAATCAGTACGGCCCTTGTCCAAGGCCTCGGCAACAAAACCAAGACTGCGATAAAGATTTGCTGCCCGAACTTTCTGTTCCGCCGTGAGATAGTTGTTACGTGAGCTCATGGCCAGCCCACTGGCTTCCCGTACTGTTTCCACACCTATAATGCGAACGGGGATCTGCAAATCAAGCGCCATCTTTGAAATCACCAGATATTGTTGATAATCCTTCAGGCCAAAGAACGCCGAATCCGGCTGCACCAGGTTTAACAGTTTGCTCACTACGGTTGCCACGCCATCGAAATGTCCTGGTCGGGATTTGCCACAGTAGTTGTCACCCAGTCCGGGTACCGATACCAGTGTGTGCGCGGCTGTACCACCGGGATACATTTCCGCTACTGATGGCATGAACAAGCCATTGCAACCTGATTCGGTCAATTTTTTGATGTCCTCGTCCGGCGTCCGTGGATAAATCTCCAGGTCTTCGTCCGTTCCAAACTGCAACGGGTTCACGAATATCGTACCGACGACGTAGTCGCATTGCTCGCGTGCTGTGGTAACCAGTTTGATATGGCCGGCATGAAGATTGCCCATGGTCGGCACGAGACCAATTCGACTGCCCTGACTTTTTTCATGGGCCAGAAGTCTGCGTAATTCAGCGGCCGTGGTGATGATGCGCATAGGAAATCAATCTGAACGGATGATCTAGAAGCAATGTTCAGGTCCGGGGAATACGCCGGACTTGACTGCCTTAACATAGGCCTCAATAGCGCCGGGGATGCCATTGCTGGATTCCAGCAGGAAATTTTTCACAAACCTGGGAGTGATTGGAGAGATGCCCAGTACATCATGCAGCACCATGATCTGGGCTGTAGTGTCAGGTCCGGCACCGATACCGATCACCGGAATCGACAATTTCTCTGTGACTTTTCTGGCCAGTTCACGCGGCACACATTCCAGTAACAGAACGCTGGCACCGTTATCCTGCAACACCAGCGCCTCATCGATAATCAGTTGGGCCTGCTTCGTATCGCGGCCCTGCACACGGTAACCACCGATACGATTAATGGATTGAGGAGTAAGGCCCATGTGCGCGCAGACTGGAATGCCACGTTCTGCCATTAATCGTGTGGTATTCGCAATCCAGGCACCACCTTCCAGTTTTACCATCTGGGCACCGGCCCGCATCAGGGCTGCAGAGTTTTCCAGTGTCTGGGCTTCCGATGCATAGCTCATGAACGGCAGGTCGGCGATCAGGAAAGAGCCTTTGTTGCCGCGTTTGACGCAGGCCATGTGATATAACATATCCTCCATGGTCACCGGCAATGTGCTATCATGGCCCTGCAGCACCATACCAAGAGAATCTCCCACCAGTATTACTTCCACGCCGGCGTCACTCAAAATTGACGCAAAACAGGCATCGTAGGCTGTCAGGCAGACGAATTTTTCGCCCCTGGCCCGGATGTCGATCAGGGTCTTGAGCGTCACGCTGTGATTAGTGCTGTGCTGACTCACGATTCAGTCCTTTGGCTATAGTGTGTTGCTAACCTGGATTTGTGTCTCTTTGCTGGTGAACCCGTCTGTGTAGTTCTCAAAGCAATGTCGGTTTGGGATTGAAAAAGTGCGTACCCCCGGGCAGGCTGAGAATATAGTCCACCAGTTGCTGATAGTCATCTTCATTATTGACCAGATCGATCTCGGCGCTATTGACAATCAACAGTGAGGTTTTGTCGAAGTAATGGAAAAATTCGGTATATGCCTCGTTCAACTGATCGAGATAGGGTTTGTCAATGTACTGCTCACTGGCAACGCCACGCATCTGGATACGATCCAGCAGGATGTGGCTGGGCGCCTGTAAATAAATAACCAGGTCAGGCACCGGTGCGTCGATAGTCAGGTGCTGATATACCTTCAGATACAGTTCGTATTCATCCTGGTCGAGGGTTTCCCTGGCAAACAGTCTGTCCTTGTCGATCAGAAAATCCGCCACGCGTACATTCTCAAACAAATCGCTCTGCCTGAGTTCCTGGATCTGTCGAGTGCGCTGGAACAGAAAGAACAGTTGAGTCGCGAGCGCGTGCTGGCGGCGATTCTGGTAAAAGCGGTCAAGAAACGGATTTTCGTCACTCTTTTCCAGCAACAGTTCATAGTTGAATGTTTCGGCAAGACGACGACTGAGACTGGTTTTACCCACCCCGATAGGGCCTTCGACCGCAATATAACGAGGCGGTTGACGGTTGGGTCGGTTGATTGCAATCACCCGTGACTACCATTGGTTTTGGTATTGGTACTGCGCTTTCTGGGCCGGCGCTTTCCTGGTTTGCCTTCACGACTGTGAGACAAGCCGCCCAGCATGGCAGCTTGCTGGCTTGCATCAGCAAACTGGAAGTCAGTCCACCATTGCCCCAGATCATCGAGATTCTCGCCGGCGTCTTCACGTAACAACAGAAAATCATAACCGGCGCGGAAACGTGGATGGGCGAACGCTCCGCTGACACTGCGGGGAGTACGGCGGACCAGACGTACTTGTAATTCCCATATCTCCCTTGCCATGGTGGTAAAGCGACGTGGCACTGCCGTGTAGACCAGCTGATCCTCAATGACATCGTTGGCGCTATGGAGAAAATCCTGCAGGCTGTAGACTTCGTTGCCGAAACGATCCTGGAGTCTTGTCCGTAATACCGGCCACAGCAATGCGGCAAAAAGAAATGCCGGGGTGACTGACTTGCCGTCCGCCAGCCGCGTATCAGTATTGCGCAAGGCGAGCGACAACAATCGATTCTCAACGGTATCGCCCTGACGCAGACATTTCATTGTGGCGGGGAAGAGGTAATCGCCGAGTTGAAACTGCTGCAGCACGTGCAACGTCTTTTCCCCGTAACCGGCACTCAACAGTTTCAGCACTTCATCAAACAGTCGTGCCGGAGACACTGACTCAAGCAGATAGGCGAGATCATTGATGGGTTTGGCAGTGGCGGGTTCGATGCTGAAGTCCAGCCTGGCGGCAAATCGTATTGCCCGCAGCATACGTACCGGATCTTCCTTGTAGCGCGTCACCGGATCGCCAATGATGCGAATCAGCTTCTTTCTTATGTCTTCAATGCCGCTGGAAAAATCCAGCACGCGGAACCCCTTGACCGTGTAGTACAGGGCGTTGACGGTGAAGTCGCGTCGCACTGCGTCATCGTAAATATCGCCGAAGACATTATCCCGCAACAGCATGCCGCCCGAGGAATGGGCCGAATCCAGATCTCTGAAGCGTTTGGAGTCATCGCGGCCGGCAAATTCATTTTGCACAGTGTGATGGGCACGAAAGGTGGTGACTTCGATGATCTCTCGTCCCATCCGAATATGGACGATCTTGAAGCGTTTGCCGATGATGCGTGCATTCCTGAACAAACGTCGAAGATCCTCCGGCGTCGCATCGGTGGCTATATCAAAGTCCTTGGGTTGGTTACCTATCAGCAGATCCCGCACACTGCCGCCGACGAGATAGCCCTGGAATCCGCCATCGCCCAGCTGGTAAAGGATCTTTACCGCACCGGGGGAAATCTGTTGTCGCGAGATGGGATGGTCTTCTCTTTCGATGACCTTGACACCATTTGATTTCAGTTGCGACATCAGCAAGTCGATATTTCCGGATTGACCAGCAGGCCTGACGACCTCGTCGTTCTGTGGTTTGGGCCGGCGTCGGCCGGCTAAGGCTTTACTGAGTCTTTTCAACATGCAGAAGTGTCTGGCCTGGTACCGCCGCGAGGCAGTGAAGGGGGCGCCTGCGGGCATTTATCGGACCGGCATAATACAACGAAGCCGGGCAACAACCTAGCAACGGGACAGAGACCTGGGGAATGTAAAGGGGGTGATATCCACCCCCGTAAAGGAAGGTAACTTTATTATTATTCTTGATTTTTATTGTTGTTTTACTGTTTCAGCCGCCAGTACGTGGCGCCTCGAATCTTTTAACCGGTATTTTCAGCGAAGTACCAAACCGGTCACTTCACAGGCTAAAAACCCGACTCTTGTTTTTGATGCACTAACCTTAGTCTTACAACTGAGTAATGCTAATTTTATTGTTATTACAGCTTATAGTTATTGTTTATTGTTATTGTGGCCTGTAATAGAGCAGTAAGCATGCCAACAATAAATAACCTTTAAAAAACAGAAAGTTAGCTATTTACACCAGGTCCGTAGAATGCAAATCTTTACTGATTGTTACTTAAGACCCCTGACTTGGTGTGTAGAAGGGTAGCAGTAACACTTTCGTGCTTCAGGAAGCCTGTTTCTTTCTGCGTGGCAGACCGAAGCGCTGGCGACGCTCCCACAGACATTTACGGCTGATGCCGAGTTTTTTGGCCAGCTGGGTTTCGTTCATTGCATCCTGATGTTCGAGCACAAAGCGCTGGAAATAATCTTCCAGGGAAAGTTCTTCGGCCGCTTCAAGACCGGGAGATCGACCGGCTTCCGGTTTGCGAACCTCGTCATTGTTCAGCATCAGATCTTCCATTTCAATCGCCAGCAGATCGGCGCTGACCTCGTCGGTCTCAGACAGTACTACTGCACGCTCTATGGCATTTTCCAGCTCGCGAACGTTACCGGGCCAGGTATATCCGGCAATCGCGTCAATGGCTTCCGTGCTGAAATGCATCATCGGCGTTTTAAGACGTTTACAGGTACGCTGCAAAATGGCGATGGCCAGCTCAATGATGTCATTACCGCGATCGCGCAAGGGTGGAATCAACAGGGTCATGACATTGATGCGGTAATAGAGATCTTCGCGAAAAAGGCCTTCTACCACCAGCTGCTTCAGATCGCGATGGGTCGCTGCGACCAGACGCACATCTACCTTGCGGGATTGCACGGAGCCAACTTTCCGAATTTCACTTTCCTGCAATACACGTAACAGTCGCGCCTGCGCTTCGAGCGGCAATTCACCGATTTCATCCAGAAACAGCGTGCTGCCACTGGCGGCCTCTACCAATCCCGTGCGCGTCGCGGTGGCACCGGTAAAGGCGCCTTTTTCATGGCCGAACAATTCTGACTCGATAAGGTTTTCAGGAATTGCTGCGCAATTGACCGAAATCATTTCTGCCTGCTGGCGTGAACTCAGTTTGTGAATCGCCTGAGCGACCAGCTCCTTGCCGGTGCCGGATTCGCCGTTGATTAACACGGTGGAGTCCGTCTGTGCAACTTTGCGAATGCGGCGAAACAATTCCAGCATGGCATCGCAGCTGCCGATCATTCCAGGCATCGGGGGTTCTACCGACAAACCTTGATCTGTCACCTTGCCGATAGATTTTCGATTCTTGGTTTCACGAATAATCCGTGCGACAGTTTCTATTATCTCGCTGTGCTCAAACGGCTTGGCGATGTAGTCGACGGCACCGAGCTTCATCGAGTCAACCGCTGACCGCAGACTTGAATAGCTGGTCATGATCAATACCGGAGCGCTGGTTGCCTTGATGAGATCAGTACCTGGAGCGCCAGGCAATCGCAGGTCGCTGATGATGACGTCAAAGTCATCGATGTTGTACAGCTCAAGGGATTCCTTTACCGTGGCGGCTTCGCTCACCTGGTACTCATGTCGTTCGAGAAGCCGTTTGAGGGCGGTGCGTATTACCGGCTCATCTTCAACAACCAAAATCTGATTCAATGCTGTCATCGAACTACTTAACCGGTAATGGATAGATTGTCTTCCTGGTCGCGGAGATTGTTCTTTTCGATAATGCCGGAGAAGCTTAACACAACCCGGGTACCGACGCCCCGCAATGTATCGGCCGGACTTATTATGTCAATACTGCCGTTCAAGTCCTCCACAATACTGAATACCAGTGACAAGCCAAGGCCGGTTCCTTCTCCGGCTTCCTTGGTAGTGAAGAAAGGGTCGAAGATACGATCACGAATTGCCGGAGCAATGCCTATGCCTTCGTCAGTCACTGTGATTTCCACCAGATCCAGATTTCGCCGACAGGCAAAATGAATAGAGCTTTCCGGCTGACTGGCGTCTCTGGCATTGCTGATCAGATTGAGCAAAACCTGCAACAGCCTTTGCGTATCGCCAAGAATCTTGCAGTCGGGCTCACACTCCACCACATAATTGATGGACCGGCCTTTCTTGTCCAGCGACACCAGCGTGATCGCCTCATCAATACAATCCCTTACGCAAACAGGTTCACTTTCATAGTGCGTCTTGTTGGTGCCGGCATGTGCAAAGTTTACCAGTGACTGTACGATTCTGGACGTGCGGTTGGTTTGTTCGATGATCTGTTCAGCCATGGCGCGCAATTCCCGGTCTGAGTATTCATCGCGAATGTTCTGGGCCAGACAGGCTATGCCGGTGATGGGATTGCCGATTTCATGTGCCACTCCAGCGGCCAGTCGACCTATGGAGGCGAGTCTTTCACTGTGTGTAAGGCCTTCCTCAAGCAGTTCTGTTTCGGTCATGTCTTCCAGAAGAATCGTCACGCCGTAATGCGGGCCGGATTGCGTGTCCGCGTTTTCGATGACGGCCTTGTGAAGATTCACTGCACGCTTATTGCCCTGCAGTTGAAAGGTTTGTTTGTAAAGGTGGCCACTACTGCCTTTGACAAAGTTGTACATCAGCGACTGCCACGGCTCAGGCAGTTCGGTGAGTTGCAGTCCCAGGACGTCCCTGGCCGCGATCCCGGTGAGGCGCTCCAGCGTGTAATTCCACACAGCGATTTCATTGTCGACTCCCAGCGAGCAGACTCCCAGTGGTAAATCGAGAAGTATCTGTCGATGGTAGCGGCGAATATTGTCCAGGTCCGCCGCCATGCCAGACAGGTTTCGCTGATAGGCCTCAATGCGGTTTTCGATCAGATTGACATCCGCAATACCACGCTCGGAAACAACCCGGTAGGGGAGGAAATTATTGACCATTTCATGGGCGATGTTCGGACCGAGGAGACCGGACAAATTGGCTTCCAGGCGGCCCCTTAACATCCGTAATGCATGTGGTCGCTTTTCATCTTCGGCGATATTCAATTCTTTCAAGGCCTGCGTAACCTCGCGATTGGCCGCCTTGATACCGAGTGGTTTGCTGAGTCTGGAGATGAATTCGGATGGTGATTTGGCGAGTAATCCGCTTTGGCGAAGTCGACGGGATGAATTGATGGCACATACTTCGGCGGAATTTTTTTCCTCAATCGAGGTAGAAGTAAAAACCGATACCAGCACAAATAGCATGCTGTTAGCCAGCAATGACAGGGCTGCAACTCCTGCCCAGTTGAGCTGGACTGAGGATACCATCGCCGGTTCTGTTGTCAGCGGCAGCATCAGAAACAGAAACCACAGACTTACGCCGGCGAG
>JBBDXV010000493.1:0-1530 GCA_040902165.1 Pseudohongiellaceae bacterium | reverse complement strand
CTCACAATGATCCGCGCCTGACCTTGCTGGATGCGCTCCAGCGCCAGGGCTTCAACGGCAGAATTGCAGTGTCGACCCATCATCTGCATGATATTCAGATGCTGACCGACAAAGGAGCGGACCTGGTACTTTGTCCCTTTGCTGATGCGGCCGAGCGCGCGGTAGCAAGAATTGTCGAGTTTGTTCCATGAAACCAGTTTTATGAAAAAAGCAGCCGCCGTATTCATCGCCTTGCTGTCGCGCCTGCGTGAGCACTTTCCGCTTACACTTCAGGGCGTCATCAGCCTGAGCCTGGCACTGCTGGCCCTGCAGGTATTCGGCTACGGACGCCTGGACCTGGTGGTGTTTGCCCTCGGTGTCTGTGCGATCGCGATCGTCGTCTTCAGCATGCTGAGTGTGATCGTCGGTGGCGTGATCATGCAATTCCGCGTACGCCAACGACTGCTGGAAATGGATTCCTCCAAACCCATCAAGGTCGAAGCCGGCTTTCCGAATGAAACCGGGTTCACCCTGGCGGCGTTTAATTTTTTCCCGCTGGTCAAACTCTCCTGGCAGGTGATCTATCCCGATTACATTGGTACGCGCATCTCAATCGGCGACGGCGGCAGGACGGTCATTGAAGAAATCGTTCCGCATCGCCGCTGCAAGACCGGCAGGATAGTCCGGATGTTTACCGTCAGCGATGTACTGGGTTTTTGTCGCTACTGCTGGCGTCAGGGACAAAGCGCCAGCCTGATGGCCCTGCCGCGCAGCAATACGATCAATGCACTGCCCTTGCTGCGATCACTCACTGCAGAAGACGGCATTCCCAGTTCCTCCGGCAATCCCGAAGGGGACCGGATGGAGATTCGTCCCTACGTCCCCGGCGATTCTGTGCGCAACATCATGTGGAAGGTCTATGCCAGAACCGGCGAACTGAATGTGCGCCTGCCGGAACGCAGTGTTTTTCATAGTAATCGTACCGTGGCCTATCTGCTCTCGGGCGGCAATGACGAAGCGGCAGCGGCCGTGGCGAGAGTAGCCATTGAATCAGGTGCATTAGGAGACAACTGGGTATTTTCCGCCGACGGTACCGAAACGCCCTGTGACAACCGTCAGTCGGCACTGGAAGCGATTGCCGCTTCAAGGGCGCTGGACCGACCGTTTCATTACGGGCTGGATAATTTTCTCGCAGTGACTGCCGAGCAGTCGGGCTGTCACTGCATTGTTTTCGCGGCGGCCGAACAGGGCCAGTGGATTGCACCGCTGAAACACAGCATCGCGCGTTTTCGCGGGCGGTTTTCGGTAGTGCTTGCTACTGACGGTTTTTCCGATGAAGCAACCAAGCCGTTGTGGCAACGCCTGTTATGGAAGGAAGGCATGGCGATGAACAGGGACTCCGACGAGTTCACCGCGACGGGGTTCAGTACAGCCACGCCGCGATCGCAACTGGCACCTCTGCTGGCCGAGCTGAGCCGGCTGGTCGAATCCACCCTGGTGGTGGACCGCAATACCGGTCTCAGTTTCGATAACCGGTTAAGAAGGGTGTAG
>JBBDXV010000492.1:0-1537 GCA_040902165.1 Pseudohongiellaceae bacterium | reverse complement strand
GTCATGCGATAGGGTCCGTTGTACAGCAGCATGTCTGCATCCGCACCGTAACGGCCATTGGTGCTGTTGAAAAATTCCTCTCGTACCGGCAGGTAGGTGACCCAGGCCACCAGCTTGTCGAAATACGGTGTGGGACGTTCAAACTCGACCTGCAATACGCGGTCGGATTCCGCCCGCACACCGAGATACTCAGAGGGTAGCTCACCCTTGGTAATAGCCTCGGCATTTGTGATCGGATACAAAATGAACGCGTACTGGGAGGCAGTGGCGGGATTCACGACCCGACGCCAGGCGAACACAAAATCATGGGCTGTTACCGGTTTGCCGTCACTCCACAGCGCATTTTCCCGCAGCCAGAAAGTCGCGCCGTCTTCCCTTATTTCCCAGCGCTCTGCAACTCCCGGCGCCAAAGCATCTTCATTGTCCAGGGTCAATAAGCCTTCCATCGTATGGCCAAGCACGACATTGCTGACCGCGTCGGTTGCCCGGGTGCTGTCGAGTTGGGGAGGTTCATCGCGAATGGTAATCGTGACGCTGTTGGACGCGGGGTTTACCGCGGAACCGACGCCGCCGGTACTGCCGGCAGAGCCTGCTGCAATGGAAAGGAGGTAAAGCAGGGCTGCGATGGCGGCAACGGCGTAAATGGCATAAAGCGCCAGCTGCTTACCGGCTGAGCGCACAAAATTATCTTCAGTCTTGATCGGCTGACTGCCCGCCATGACAGGGTTCCTCCTCCCGTGTAGTGCGACCGAGAATACCCCAGCAGCCAAACGTGCCACAAGGGTTATCGGCCAGCGACAAAGGCACAGGGAGGCGTTCCCGCGATGACCGGTTAATCAGCGAATTTTGAATCAAAAAGCGGGAAGGAATTGGTTCAGACGGATACCGGGATTGACTCTGAGGTGGACTCATCAGCGACAGAACCGGCGGTATACCCGTGCATCGGCAGCGGCTGTTTTTCATCGGCATCCATCATATGCGCGATTCTTTGCAATGAGGTCAGCAGCAGGGATTGTTCCCAGTCAGCCAGCTGATTAAATCGGCGGGAAAAACTTTCCTGCAACAGGGGTGGAGCGGAACGCAGCAGATCCTGTGCCTTGTCGGTCAATTGCACGATAACTCTGCGGCGATCCCCGCTGTCACGTTGCCGGGTCAACAGTCCTTTATGCTCCAGTCGATTGAGAATATCGGTGACCGTTCCCTGGCTCAGATTGACATCCTTGGCCAGCGCTCCGGCAGTGATCGGTTTGGCGGTCAAAGCCCGCAGAACGGCCGCCTGCGGGCCGGTCATGCCATGGCTGCTAACCAGGGCTCGCGAATGCAATTCTATTGCGCGAATTACCCTTCGCAACGCAACGATAACTTCGTCGGTTTTTGATACTGGTTCGGAACTCATGGACAACCCCTCAAACAACTGACTGGCAGCTGTATAGTCACCGCCAATTATTTGAAGTTTTTCTGCTACTGAAGGTGAGTGCCGAGCATTGTCACGTCAGTACATTGCTTTTAACAAGAAACAAATTGTGACTTGCGATCA
>JBBDXV010000491.1:0-1538 GCA_040902165.1 Pseudohongiellaceae bacterium | reverse complement strand
ACCATTTTTCGTTCTCCGGATCAGGGCCGGACCTGGACCGAAGCCGGTAGCCCACCCAGGTTTGCGAGCGTGGATGCGACAACCGGCCAGCCGGCAAGAACTGTCAATCACGTATTCTGGCTGACGCCGGGTCATGTGAGTCAACCAGGTGTCTGGTATGCGGGCACTTCACCCCAGGGTCTGTTCAAGAGCAATGACGATGGGGATACCTGGCAGGAAGTTGAAGGTTTTAACAATCATCCGGATTTTTTCAACTGGCGCGGCAGCGACAAGGATGGCACTCCCAACGGACCAAAGCTGCATTCCATTATCGTCGACCAGACCAACCCGGATCATTTATTGCTCGGCATGTCCAGCGGCGGCATTTTTGAAAGCTGGGATGAAGGCACCAGCTGGTCGCCATTGAACAAGGGTGTGGCGATTGATTTTTATCCGCCGAAGGAAGATGGCAGCGAATACGAGTATGGACATGATCCACATTGTCTGGTCATGCATCCAATGGAAAATACCCGTCTCTATCATCAAAACCATTGTGGTATTTACCGGCTGGATCGCCATCTTGGTGAGCGCTGGCAACGCATCGGCAATAATATGCCGAAGGAGACTGGCGATATCGGCTTTCCAATTGTCGTGCATCCTCGCAGTGTCGATACTGCATGGGTGTTTCCGATGGACGGGTCCGGTCTGTGGCCGCGCACCAGTCCGGAAGGAAAACCCGCGGTGTATCGTACCCAGGACGGCGGAAATTCCTGGGAACGTCAGGATTCAGGATTCCCGGAACAACAGGCCTGGTGGACAGTGCTGCGTCAGGCCATGGCGGCGGACAGCGGTGATCCTCTGGGAATTTATCTGGGCACTACCAATGGAGAAGTGTGGGCCAGTTTTGACGAAGGCGGTCACTGGCGCGGGCTGACGATGAACCTGCCGCAAATCTATTCGATCGAAGTGGCAACGATTCCATGATCCGGGTGATTATTCCCAGCCAGCTGGAGAGTTATACCTCCGGGGCAAGGGAAGTCACCCTCGATCTGCCGCCGGACCGACCTTTGACCCTGCTGGATGCGATGGATGCGCTTGAGGCCAGGTTTCCCGGCATACGGTTTCGCATTATTGATGAGCAGAGCAATATCCGCCGCAATATCGCCATTTTCGTCGGCGAATCCATGGTAAGGGCGTTGGATGAGCCGCTGCGGCAGGACGACCGGGTACAGATAGTGGGTGCCTTGTCCGGCGGTTGAGAATCCTTCGCGGTTATTCAATAATCTCCGGCCTGTCCTGAGTTTTCATTCACATTGGGGAACACCAATGAACAAATACCCCGTAGTTTATCGCCTGACACTGCTCACAAGTTTTCTGGCAATGGCCACGACCAGCTTCGGCCAGACCGGTGCCAGTGGCAACAACTGGCCGGCCTATGCTGCCGATACCGGCAGCACCAAATATTCACCTCTGGACCAGATCAGCGCAGACAATGTCGGCGAGCTGGAAATAGTCTGGCGCCGACCGGCACTGGATGCGTTCTATCTCACCCTCAATCC
>JBBDXV010000490.1:0-1539 GCA_040902165.1 Pseudohongiellaceae bacterium | reverse complement strand
GGCTGTGAATTTGGACATTATGCATCGGATATAACCCGGACATTTCCTGCCAATGGGAAATTCAGTAGCGAACAGAAGGCCATCTACGAGATTGTGCTGCAGGCGAATCTTGCGGCGATCGCAGCAGTAAAACCGGGCACAGCCTGGGATGAACCGCATAACATCTCGGTCAGGATCATCACTGCCGGGCTGGTGAAGCTGGGATTACTGAAAGGCAAGGTCAACGAGCTGATCAAGAAAGAAGCCTACCGCGATTTTTATATGCACAGAGTCGGACACTGGCTTGGACTGGATGTACATGATGTAGGAGATTACAAAATCGACGACAAATGGCGTTTGCTGGAACCGGGCATGGTAACTACCATCGAACCTGGAATTTATATTGCGCCGGATAACAAAAAGGTAGGGAAAAAGTGGCGCGGCATCGGTGTGCGTATTGAAGATGATGTGCTGGTCACGAGAAAAGGCCACAAGGTGTTAAGCAAGGACGCACCGAAGACGGTGGCAGACATCGAGTCATTGATGGCTGCCAGGCAATAAGCCAGGCCATGAATACAGACTCGCCGCAATCTCGTTATCAGGTTGTCATCATTGGCGGAGGGATGGTCGGTGCCAGTTTCGCACTGGCGCTTGAGAAATCGCTGCCTGCTACCACGGCCGCTGCAGTTCTGGTTGTTGAGGCCGTGACTCCTTCCAAAACTATCACCGGGCAGCCAGGGTTTGATGCGCGTTCCACAGCCTTGTCATATGGGTCCCGGATAATTCTGGAGCGCACAGGTCTGTGGTCGAAGCTCGCGGGGTTTGCCGAGCCGATCAAACGCATTCATGTTTCTGATCGTGGGCATTTTGGCAGTACCTCGCTTGATAGTGCGCAGATGCAGGTGGAAGCGCTTGGCTATGTACTGGAAAACCAGCGACTCGGTGGTGTCTTCAATGCCGCGCTCGAACAATCCGCCCGTATTGAACTGCTGCGCCCGGCAATCATTTCTTCACTCAGGCCACTTGCCGATGGTATGGAAGTAAGCCTGCAACGGGGAGCGGTTCAACAAACGATTCGCGCAGATCTTGTGGTGCTGGCAGACGGTGGAAAATCCCCGCTTTGTCGTCAGCTGGGAATCGGAGTAAGGGAGGAGGATTATCGGCAGCAAGCGATCATCAGCAATATTGCGCTGGAGAATCATCACGACAATATCGCTTATGAAAGGTTTACTGACAGCGGTCCAATGGCAGTGCTGCCCCTGCCGCAACATGAAGGTGAGCACCGCGCTGCGTTGGTATGGACTGTTAGCGCAAAAGATGCTGAGGAACTTGAGGGGCTTTCGGAATCTCAAATCCTGGAAAGACTGCAGTTGAGGTTTGGTTATCGACTGGGTCGATTTGCCCATATTGGCAGGCGTTATGTTTACCCGCTCAGTCTGATCGTGGCGCAGGAACAGATACGTCCAGGACTGGTATTGCTCGGCAACGTGGCGCATACCCTGCATCCGGTTGCCGGGCAGGGGTTTAATCTGGCGCTGCGCGATGCTGAGGTGCTGGCAG
>JBBDXV010000489.1:0-1539 GCA_040902165.1 Pseudohongiellaceae bacterium | reverse complement strand
GCATCGGAGCCAGACCATGCAAGATAAAGCAACCCGCTCTCCAGCTACCAACTCACCAGCGTTTGATAAACAGAATGGAGATAACCCGAAAGGCGCGGGAGTCAAATTCCCGCCTCCAATAGTATTGCTGTTGTGTTTGCTCGCAGGCATCGGTCTGCAGTATCTGCTGCCACTGGGAATCGGTTTCACCGCGCCGCTGAATCTGGTTGGTCTGGTATTCGTGTTCAGCGCGCTGATCATTTTGGCAGTGTGTGCTCTGGCATTTCGCCGCGCAAAAACGGCAATAGAGCCGTGGAAGCCAACGACGAGTATGGTATATGGTGGGTGCTATGCTTTTTCCCGCAATCCGATCTATCTGAGCTTCAGCCTGTTGTTGTTCGGCATTGGGGTCACCGCCAACAGTTTCTGGATCGTGTTCAGTGCCCTACCCTGCGGAATTGCCATCCATTTCCTGGCCATACGCAAGGAAGAGGCTTATCTGGAGCAGAAATTTGGAACTGACTATTTGCACTACAAACAACGGGTCCGCCGCTGGCTGTAAAGGACCTGTTGCCCAAAACTGGAAAGAGAGGAAAAAGCATGGCACGTGGAGCACAGCAAAAAATCGGGTCGGGATTCAGCCCGAAATCGGAGCCAGAGCAAATTCTGGCGGGCAAGGACCTAAGCGGTAAAGTGGCAGTTGTCACTGGTGGTTATTCAGGTATCGGACTGGAAACAACTCGCGCGCTGGCCGCTCACGGAGCCAGAGTGTATGTGCCAGTGCGAACACCGACAAAGGCAAAGGAAACACTTGCAGGAGTTGCAGGGGATATCGTGGTAGATGCCATGGATCTTGCTGATCTGGCCACAGTGCGTGCCTATGCGCAGAGCATCGCAGAGCGTGAGTCAGCATTGCATCTGCTGATCAACAACGCTGGCATCATGGCTTGTCCCGAAACCCGCATCGGCAACAACTGGGAGTCGCAATTTGCGGTCAATCATCTCGGGCATTTCACACTGACGAGTGCTCTCATGCCACTGTTGTTGAATGCCGGTGGCGCGCGCGTGGTGTGTCTGTCGTCCATCGGGCACCGCCGTTCGGACATCCTGTGGAACGACATCCATTTTGCATCCGCCCCCTATGACAAGTGGACAGCCTATGGTCAGTCGAAAACCGCGAATGCCCTCTTTGCACTGGGGTTGGACATGAAGTATGGGGAAAAAGGCGTGCAGGCATTCTCTGTGCATCCCGGCGGAATTCTCACTCCGCTGCAACGGCACCTGCCTGAGGCTGAAATGGTTGCGCTCGGCTGGATAGACAATGAAGGCAATATCTCGGAGCAGGCGAAAGCCTTGTTCAAGACCACAACACAGGGCTGCACAACCACTCTATGGGCAGCGACGAATGAGAAACTGGCCAGGCTGGGTGGTCAGTATTGTGAAGACTGCGATGTGGCGGATGTCGCCACTGATGATTCACCGCGTTATTTCCACGTAGCGAAATGGGCGACAAGTGAAGACAGTGCAATGAAATTGTGGGACATCACGAACAGAATGCTG
>JBBDXV010000488.1:0-1542 GCA_040902165.1 Pseudohongiellaceae bacterium | reverse complement strand
AACAGCCCAGCCCCATACAGGAAGCGGCGATACTGCAATACCACAAAATTCTGGCAGGCAGCATTGCCTCTTCAATAGGCCATGAAGAACAGTTGGAACAGATTCGCAATCTGGACAACAAATCGGTTAAACAGGTGGCATTGCTGGCCAAATCCAAATTGCCGGGAGTAGCAGCGCTATCACGACTAACGGACAGCCAGGACCTCAGTGATGTCACATTATTCGCGGCCAGTGTTCACGTGCGCAAAGCAGCAGCAGCCAGGCTGTCCGATCCGGAACTGATCTCGGATTTGCTGGACCGGCTGGCAAACAAGGACAAGTCTGTAGCCAAGGTGCTGGCGGAACAATTGATGGCGGTTGCCGAGAAACCCGCTGATGAACCTGCAAAAGAAAATCAGGGCGTGGAAGAGCCTGCAGCGGTTTCGATAACCGCTGAGGAGATGGATGCAGTCAAGGCGCGCGCCGAGGCGCTGACTGAGGCTGTCCGCCAATTGGCCACTGAACTGGCGAACGTTGGCGCACGCAATACTGCAAAGCTGAACGCCTTCGTGAATTCCCACCGTAATTTGATGCAACAGATTCGCTGGCCAAAATCGATTCCGGTAGAGGGCATCTTTGCTGAATTGAAAGCGATGCAAATCCGCATCACGGAACTGCTGGATCTCAACCGGCAATATCAGCAGGAGCAGGTAGTTGCTGCCCCGCTGACCCTGGAAACCCTGAAACAGTCACTGGAATCCGGACAATCTGCCGAAGCCATCCAGGCATGGGACAAACTGCAGGGTCTGTTAGGCAACCTGGGTGGCAAACTCGCCAAGGACCTGCGCAAGCAACTCAATGAGCACCGGGCCAGGATCAATGAACTTAAAGACTGGAAAAATTTTGCCGGAACCGAAAAAAAGAAAGAGCTGATACAGCATATGCAACATTTGCTGGAAGCAAAGATGAATCCTCCGGATCGAGCACGGCAGGTCAATACTCTGCACCAGGAATGGAAAGCGCTGGGTCGTACCAGTCAAAATGAAAAACTCTGGCGCGAATTCAAAAAGATTTCCGATACTGTATATGAACCGTGCAAGGAATTTTTCCGGCAGCAAAAACAGGCAATGGCCGAAAATTTCAGGCAGCGAAATGAAATTTGTACGCAACTGGAAACTTACCTGCAGCAATTGGATCGCGAACACATCATGGTCACTGACCTGACCAGAATTGAAGACCAGGCCAAGGCAGACTGGAAGCGATTCGCGCCTGTGGAACAGTCAAAAATCAAAAAATTACAGAAACGTTTTTACAGCCTGATGGCTGAACTACGCGCCATTCGTCGTAGCAGTCAGACGCAAAACACTCAGCAGAAACAGGCGTTACTGGAGAAAGCCCGGCAAGTTGTGCAATTGGAGGATAATCGCCAGGCAATGAACGATGCCAAGGCACTGCAGGCCCAGTGGAAACTGGTTGGACCGGGTTCCTTCAAGGAAGATCGAAAATTGTGGGAAGAATTTCGCGCCGCCTGTGACATTGTTTTCCAGAAGCGCGATGAACAGA
>JBBDXV010000487.1:0-1543 GCA_040902165.1 Pseudohongiellaceae bacterium | reverse complement strand
CAAAGTGGGATCTTAATTATGTTGCGCTGGATGGCAATATCGGCTGCATGGTGAATGGTGCAGGGCTGGCAATGGGTACGATGGATATCGTGCAGCTTTATGGCGGCAAGCCGGCAAATTTTCTGGATGTAGGGGGCGGAGCAACCAAAGAAAGAGTTACCGAGGCCTTTAAAATTATCCTTTCCGATGAAAAAGTCAAAGCCGTACTGGTCAATATTTTTGGCGGTATTGTTCGTTGTGATCTGATCGCTGAAGGTGTGATCGGCGCAGTGCAAGAAGTCGGGGTCAAGGTACCGGTAATCGTTCGTCTTGAAGGAAATCGCGCGGACATTGGCCGAAGTGTTTTAAGTCAGAGTGGCTTGAACATCATTGCAGCCACAAGTTTGTCCGACGCCGCAGAAAAAGTTGTTTTTGCCGCCGGAGGTATTCGATGAGTATCCTGGTGAACAAATCGACGCGGGTCATCTGTCAGGGATTTACCGGAGCGCAGGGGACTTTCCATTCTGAGCAGGCGATTGAATACGGTACGCAAATGGTAGGTGGGGTTACGCCTGGCAAGGGCGGTCAATCCCATCTCGGATTGCCGGTATTCAACACAGTAAAACAAGCCGTGGAAGAAACCGGGGCAGATGCCTCGGTCATTTATGTTCCGGCAGCTTTCTGCAAAGATTCTATTCTGGAGGCGGTGGAGAGCGGTCTGCGACTGATTGTCTGTATAACCGAAGGCATTCCGACACTCGACATGCTGATCGTCAAAGAGAAATGTGATCAGGCGGGAGTCAGATTGATCGGGCCCAATTGCCCGGGTGTCATTACGCCTGGTGAATGCAAGATCGGGATTATGCCAGGCTACATACATCAACCCGGTAAGGTTGGTATTGTATCCCGATCCGGCACCCTGACGTATGAGGCCGTCAAACAGACTACCGACTGTGGCTTTGGTCAGTCGTCCTGTGTGGGTATTGGCGGCGATCCGATTCCTGGCTCACATTTTATCGATATTCTGAAATTGTTTGAAAGTGACCCCCAGACCGAAGCGATTGTTATGATCGGTGAAATTGGCGGGACGGCTGAGGAAGAGGCGGCTGCTTTTATAAAGGCGAATGTCTCAAAACCGGTGGTTTCTTATATAGCGGGTGTTACTGCGCCACCAGGGAAACGCATGGGCCATGCCGGAGCGATCATATCCGGCGGCAAGGGGACAGCAGATGAGAAATTTGCCGCACTTTCGATGGCAGGTGTCAAAACCGTTCGCAGCCTGGCAGAAATCGGCAGTGGGCTGCGAGAGCTTACCGGCTGGTAACCTCTTTTTATCCAAGTGTAAAGTGGATAATTCGTTTCAATCTGATGAAGATATTTACAATCGCAACAGTTCTAAATTTCTTTAGTTGTGTGATAGGCTTATTGAAAATTCGGTACCGGAATACGAATTTGAGGGACTAATAAGAAATCCCGCGACAATGGTTACTATAAGCCTCATTTTTCATGAAAATGAGTAGAAAGGTAACTTTTCGTTGGGATTTTTTTTAGGGTGATGTAATGC
>JBBDXV010000486.1:0-1545 GCA_040902165.1 Pseudohongiellaceae bacterium | reverse complement strand
ACATAACATTTTAATACTGCGCATGCGCATATTGGGTTTCGTGGGATCAAAGTCTAATACTCAGCTTCCTGAAAGTGAACAACTTTTCACGGACCTGGTGTCAATCCCGGTGTGCATACGCGGGGTCTCGGTAATTTGTATAGCCGGATCCCACTATGTACCCCGGAGCCAAACCAACCAATTGAAATAATTACTGTTCTTTCAGATCATCAGCGCCAAACGTGCATTCATTTGCGGGAAATGCGCAAATATTTGGCATAAAGGCCGTTTTCGGACTAGAAGTATGAGCGATGGTCAGTGTGGAGAACCGATATGCCAAGTCAATTCATCGAAGCAGTGCGTTCTGATATGAGACTTCGTGGATACAGCATGGCCACGGAGAAAACCTATCTGTTATGGATCAAGCGATTCATCCATTTCAGCGGCAATCGCCACCCGGCTGAGGTAGAGATTCCGCAGATTACCGCCTATCTCACCTACATGGCTGTAGATCGTCATGTCAGCGTCAATACACAGAAAATTGTGCTCAATGCACTGGTCTACCTGTTTTAAAAATTCTTGAAGCGGGAGGTGGGACCTCTAGGATTTAAGCTTGCATCCAGGCAGCGTCATTTGCCTACCGTTTTGAATCCGCTGGAAGTAAAGAAAATCCTGGAACAACTTCAGGGTCGCAACAAACTCATTATTCAGCTTCTATATGGAAGCGGTTTACGAATCTCTGAGGGTTTACGGATTCGTGTTCAGGACATAGATCTGGAACGCTTTGCTCTGACTATCCGTAACGGCAAGGGCAACAAGGATCGGCAGACTCTGCTCAGTCCCAATTTGAAGGAGCCTTTGCGAAGTACGATCACGGCTGCAATCAGGATACAGAAACTTGACGCAAGCAAGGGGATTGGCAGCTCGATGGATCCGGCCCTGGCTCGAAAATATCCCAACGCCGCTGTCACGCCAGGATGGGCGTTTGTTTTCCCTTCCTCTGGACATTGTGCGCACCCGCTCACAGGTGAGGTTTGTCGCCACCATCTGCACCAATCTGTGGTGAGAAAGTTTCTCAAAGCCGCCGTTGACAAAGCCGGCATCAACTACAAGCGCGTCACCTGTCATACTTTCAGACACTCGTTTGCGACTCACATGCTGGCTAACGGAACCGATATCAGGACGGTCCAGGAATTGCTGGGTCACAACGATGTCAGTACGACCCAGATCTATACCCATGTATTGGGACGTCACTATGCAGGGACGGTGAGTCCGCTGGACCTGATCCAATAAAGCAAAACCTGTCTGACAGCATTCCGTCGCTGTGGTAACGTGCGCTTTCGCTGGCCTGCCGCCACGAACAGGACTGCACCCCTTGAACCGCTTTATCCGAATCATTGACTCCTTCTCCGAATTTGCCGGTCGCGGTGCAGCCTGGCTGTCGGCGCTGCTGGTGCTGGTGATGGGTATAATCGTTGCGCTGCGCTACGGTTTTTCTTTTGGTTCCATCTCGCTGCAGGAGTCGGTTATCTATATCAATACGCTGATGGTCGCAGTAGGCGCGGC
>JBBDXV010000485.1:0-1557 GCA_040902165.1 Pseudohongiellaceae bacterium | reverse complement strand
TCTCTTCTTCAAGTTCTATCAAAACCTTGTCGATACCTATACCCACTGCTATGCCACCGGCAATGCCGCCGACCACGGCACCGATCACGGTTCCAATCCCCGGAACCACCGAACCGATCACCGCGCCGGTAGCAGCGCCTGCTCCGGCACCGAGGGAACCCCCGGCAGTTTTGGTGACCAGCACTTTGGCCAGTGACTTGGCCGCCAGTTTGAAACTGCCCTTGGCAACAATATTGGTCATCAGTTTTGTTACCATCACCGACGTCATCACACCCGCTACGGCGCCGGTACCGGAACTGGTCAGCAGCCGGTTTTGCAAACCCAGCACATCTTCATGCCGGGGCAGTTGAATCAGTTCGTAGCGCTGCGCTTCCTCTACTGTCTCTACCGGGTAATCACCCGGGTCCACACGGTTCTGCGCCAGGATCAACTCAGCCGCCATTTGATACTGGCGCTGGGCTGTTGCGTGGTTCGCCATGGCGGTGTTCAGCGCCGTTTGTACACTTGCAAACGCATCACCCTGTTGCAGTATCTCGGTGAGTTTCGTGGCCATGTAGTTTTCCAGATCGCCGATGGCCAGCGACAGCAGTCGACCATATTCGCCGCCGAGGCTGTAATACCAGTCCAGATAGGCATCCACATTGTTTTCCAGCGCCGCAAACGCCGCATCGGTTTGCAACTGTAGTTCCGCGCCAGAGGCATCCACTGCCGCGAGCGCCTGTAGTTCTGCTTGCTGCAGCGCATCCAGCGTCCCCGGCTGATAATACTCCTCACCGATTTTTTCCAGACGCAGCGCGAACCGCGCAGGTGATTCGCTGACCACAGGGCGCTGCAGTACCCACAGCTCCACATAACTGAATGAAGGAATGAACACGAACAGTAATATAAAGGTGCTGAACAGACTGACACTGACCAGACTGCCGGCAGGTAATGGCGGTACCTGCTCAACATCGCTCAGCGGTCCGAAACTACGACGCCAGGCATTACCATCCAGCAGCAGGCAGGAAAGGGCGGTGCAGGCCAGCCAGGCAATGAGCCATGTTTCCAGTGTGATGGCAAGCAGCACCAGCCAGGCATTGCTGCTGCCCAGCCGGGCCAGGAAAAACACTTTCAACCCTTGAAGTATCTGCATAAAGCTCGCCAGGGTTTCCAGCGCGCGGCTGCCCTGCAGGTTTGCCACCAGCACCTGCTGCTGGGCGATAGCCTCGTTAAGCGTAATGACACTCAGGGAATTCTGTTGCCATAACGCAACTGTCAAACCAATCAGTGCCAGCAGACTCGGGCACAGGAGACGCGCCCAGCGCATGGCTTCGGCATCGAGCAGCCAGGGTTTGTATTCCGCCGACAGACGATTGCGCATCCAATGAAACAGCAGCAGGTACACAGGAATGACGCTGCAGAACAACAGCCACTCAGTCAGCGTAAACACATGCAATCGCAGCAGCAGGAAGATCCCCGCGGTCCAGCCATAGAACAGCGCAGCCAGAACAATCAGCAGGCGTCCGGAAAACAACCGGAACAGAAATCCCTGTTGCAGCAATTTTTGCCGGCGCAGGA
>JBBDXV010000484.1:0-1568 GCA_040902165.1 Pseudohongiellaceae bacterium | reverse complement strand
TGACCAAGCGCATGCCGCCTGGACAGATCGATCCTCATATTGGTCAAGTTAAAGTACCACGCAACCTGACCAGCACTGAAATTCAGAATCTTGTGCACTGGATAGATGCCGGTGCCAACAAGGATCCAGGAGAAGTCGACCCCCTGACCTTGATTGAGTGGCCATCCACCAAGTGGCCCTTGGGTGAGCCCGACGAGCTGGTAAAAATCCCGGCACAAGAAGTACCGGCTACCGGTGTGATGGATTATATCTGGGTAGATTCCGGATATGTGTTTGATCAGGATCGCTGGGTAAGAGGCGCCGACCTTATCCCTGGGGATCGCAGTGTTGTACACCATATTCTGTCCACCGCGGTTCCACCAGGTTCGGCCGGGCCAAAGATAGGTATTTGCCCTAGCCCCTGCGAAACTGGACAGGGAGACCGCCAATTGGAAGATCGCGGCATTATATTACCTCCGTATATCCCAGGAAATAATGCACGCTTCATGGAAGAAAATACCGGTCAATTTGTTCCTGCTGGCTCACGCATGGTATTTCAGATGCACTATACCACTAGCGGTAAAGCGACCACGGATGCCTCTGAATTTGGGCTCTATTTCTATGAAGATGGTTTTGTCCCTACCGAAGCAATTGCCAACGGTGGAGTTCGGGTAAATGATTTTCTGATTCCGCCAGGCGACGGTGATTATGCAGTGGAAAGCCAACGCGTGCTGGCTCGAGATGCGCACATCATAAGTTTCTATCCGCACATGCACCTGCGCGGCAAACGCATGAAGTGGACAGCGCTATATCCGGATGGACGTCGCGAAGATCTGTTGTCAGTTCCCAACTATGACTTCAACTGGCAATTGACCTACGAACTGGCCGAACCGAAATTTGTCCCGGCCGGAACAACTATTCTGGTGGAAGGTGCCTTTGATAACTCCATAACCAATAAATTTAATCCGGATCCTGCTGCAGCAGTAACCTGGGGTGATCAGAGTTTTGAGGAGATGTTCATCGGAAACATGTCCATGAAGTATGTTGACGATTCTGGCGCCCCCTAGCATCTGCTCGATTGTCGATTAGTAAGTTTCGGTAGTTATAGCTCCAGTGTTGGCCCGATCACTCACATGATTGGGCCATTTTTTCACTGCTGTTTATCTGCATCACTCCTGTCACCTGACCAAATTTCTGCTAACAAGAGGACTTTATGACGAATTCAATCAAACCGGGATACACAAGCAAAATCCTCCTCGGACAGTTAATTGTTTTATCCGGACTCATTACTGGAATTCATGCACAGGATGCCTACAGAGTTCCTCTCACTGAGTACGGGCATCCTGATTTACAGGGAGTCTGGAACTATTCCTCTACAACTCCGCTTGAGCGGCCAGAAGAACTCGGGGATAAGGAATTTTTAAGCGCAGACGAAATTGCTGAACGAGTTGCAGCGCGTGAGGCTGCGATCAAAGCGAATACAGAACGATCAGCTGGGGGTAGTAATAACGCCAGTCAACGCGGGGTCGGCGGTTACAACGACTTCTGGGTGGAAAGTGCCAACTTGCAGGAAAATTCCCGGACTTCGT
>JBBDXV010000483.1:0-1569 GCA_040902165.1 Pseudohongiellaceae bacterium | reverse complement strand
GTTAGGCACAAGACCGACTGCAGTCAACCTGGCCTGGGCACTGGCACAGGCAGAAAAAGTGTTAGCACCGCTAAGTCTCGAACAACAACCTGGCGCGGCCCTGTTGCTGGCCGAAAAGATGGCAGACCAGGATGTCGCAAACTGCGAAGCGATAGGTCAACATGGCAGCCAGATACTGGAAAAACTGTGGCGCGACAAGGTCGACCACAGTACGCCCCTGCAAATACTGACACACTGCAATGCCGGATGGTTGGCCACCGTGGACTGGGGAACCGCATTGGCAGTGATTTATAAAACCAGGGAAGCCGGCGTTCCCTTGCATGTCTGGGTCGATGAAACCAGGCCACGCAATCAGGGTGCTGCGTTGACAACGTGGGAACTGGCCCATCAAGGTATAGACCATACACTGATTGTCGACAACACCGGCGGTTATCTGATGCAAAAAGGCATGGTGGATGTCTGCGTGGTAGGCAGCGATCGCACGACCGTCAACGGAGATGTCTGCAACAAGATCGGCACGTATCTGAAAGCACTGGCAGCACGCGACAACCACATTCCGTTCTATGTTGCATTACCGGTATCGAGTATCGATTTTTCCGTAAGCGAAGGCCTGAAAGACATTCCGATAGAGCAACGGGATCCGGCAGAGGTAAGTCATATCACCGGACTGGATACCCGCGGAAAGCTTCATACCGTCAATCTGGCTCCGGCGGGAACAAAGGCTGTCAATTATGGTTTTGATATCACGCCAGCCAGACTCGTATCCGGATTGGTGACAGAAAAAGGTGTGTGTCCGGCAGATCGACAACACATCCTGGCTTTGCAGGACGCCCCGGAACCATAGATGAAACGAGTCCGGGCTGAATGCCTAGCCTAGCGGCCCCATGGCGCGACCGCCAAGTATATGCAGATGCAAATGGAATATAGTCCGGCCACTGTGTTTGCCGGTATTGATTACCAGCCGAAAGCCTTCATCCAGTTTTTCATCGCGGGCAATGATACTGGCGCGCAGCAACAGCTTGCCCAACAGCAGTTCGTCGGCAGTAACTGCTTTGTCAATCGCACTCAAGTGGCGTTTGGGAATCAACAGGATATGGACCGGTGCTGCGGGATTGATGTCTCTGAATGCGAACAAGTCTTCGTCCTCGAAAACCTTGTTGGAAGGTATGTCCCCTGCGATAATTTTGCAAAACAGGCAATCTGCAGACATGGTGTAGTTCCCTGGGTTAAGCTGACGCAAGATCTCGTCATTGAGCCGGTCATTGTAGGGAGCCGGCGAATCGAATTCAAATTTGATCCACGTTCCACCAATAAGAAAGAACGACCAAGAAAGAACCACGATGAAACGACTTATTGTCCTTGCCCTGATTCTCAATGCGCTGCCGGCGATGTCGGCAGCACAAGTACCGGTATATGGTTATCGTGTGGTCAATTCCTGGCCCCATGATCCCACTGCCTTTACCCAGGGACTGGCCTACCGGGACGGCTTTCTCTACGAAGGCACTGGTCGAAACGGTGAATCGCGTTTGCTCAAGCGTACCCTGGAAAAAACAGATCCCTTATTGAGCA
>JBBDXV010000482.1:0-1570 GCA_040902165.1 Pseudohongiellaceae bacterium | reverse complement strand
AAGTCCAGCAATGGCAGTTCTGGGAACAGTACAGTCACGAACCCTATGTCGCGGTAGCCCGTTTCATCGCGCTCTATCTGGGTTTACCGGAAAACAAGCGCGCCGAGTATGAATCAAAGCAGAAAGGCGGCCACAAGGCCCTGCAAATGATGGAACAGCAATTGGCAAAATCACATTTCCTGACCGGTGACCGGCCCACCACCGCCGACATCTCACTCTATGGTTACACCCATGTCGCGCATGAAGGCGGATTCGATCTGAATGCCTTTCCGGCGATACAGCAATGGATCACGCGCATACAGGCTTTGCCCGGTTATCAGGACATGGAAGGTTAAGCGCTTACAGAAAATTTAAATAAGGCACCAACGCACGACTGAAGTCCATCAGGAAACTGAAGATCGGCACACCAAGAATAGAAAGCACGATCAACACCAGGAAAAACTGGGAGCCATAACGGTCATTGTAATAATCATACTGGCGACGCATCCCGTTCGGCAGCAACCAGGACATCACGTAATGCCCGTCCAGCGGTCCGAACGGTATCAGATTAAACAGCAGCAACAGCAGGTTGATCTGGGCCATCAGGGACAGAAACACTACCGTTTCATCCGCGACCGGGCGCTGTGAATCCAGCAGCAGAAACTGCAGCACATTGATCGAAACCACAGCCAGCAACAAATTCATCAGCGGCCCGGCCGCCGCAACCGCCGCATTGCCCCAGTGGAACCGAATATTGTGCGGATTGGTCTGCACCGGCTTGGCATAGCCGAAGCCGACCAGCACCACCATCAGCAAGCCCACAGGATCAATGTGACGCACCGGGTTCAGGCTGAGCCTGCCCATGCGCTGGGCGGTATCGTCACCCAGCAGCTTGGCGCTGGCAGCATGACCAAACTCGTGCAGGGTCAACGAGAAAATGATCGCCGCGAGAATCGCGGCAAACACGAAATACTGGCCGGCATAAATCAACTGCAGCATAAGTTTCCAAAAAGGGGACGGAGGGATTATTTATTAACCACTTCGCCTCTCCTTCACCTCCAATTGGTTAAAAAATAATCCCTCCGTCCCCTTTTTGTAGAGGTTTATAACCTTGACGTCACCGTAGAACAGTAGGTGGCCAAGCATATCGCGCATGCTCGAGTAATTCTGCATTTGTTCACGGGTGATCATTCGGTTTGCCTTCGTGACACAGCCGAAAGTATCCCAGATTCGCCACTACAAGCTGCAGAACAGTATTGTTTGACATCAGTTGAGTCAACTATGTCCCCGGTACCCGAGCTTGACTTTATTTAACACCATTTTAAAAAAGTCTTGACTTTTTTTTAAGTTGACTTATAGAAAGTCGAATCATGAATGGACAAACCATGAATGGAAAGACAAACCATGAATCGCTACCTGGCTGACATACTGCGGGCAGAATTGCCGCACAAGGTCCTGCTTTTGACCGGACCGCGCCAGTGTGGCAAAACCACGCTGGCCAGGTCCCTGTTGCCTGACTACGAGTACCTGAGCCATGACCTGGCCGAGCACAGATTGATCCTGAAAGAAAAAAGCTGGGATCGTGACAAGC
>JBBDXV010000481.1:0-1573 GCA_040902165.1 Pseudohongiellaceae bacterium | reverse complement strand
CCGAAACCGGATCAAGTGAATCTGACCCCTTGATTTTAGCGGTCGGCGGCCTCTCGACCGAGGCGCAATGCATTCGCAGTGCCGGTTGACAGTCCGCCGTCGGCACCTACCGTAACAAAGCGGAAACCTTCGCGGATTCGCTGTTCAACACTACCCTGTGTGGTGGTGATGGCGCAGGGGATGTCATGGACCAGGCAGGAGGCTAACACTGTCTGTATGGCCGCTTCGACTTCGGCTGCGTTGGGGCTGGCATAGCCCATCGAGGTGGATAGATCTGATGGACCGATAAAGATCACACCGATTCCCGGCACCGACATAATCTCTTCGATATTGGCGACACCTTCGGGTGACTCGATCTGCAGGATCGCCAGCAACTCGCCATTGCGATCCAGTGGCCAGACATCTGCCTTGCTGAAATAATCATCGATGCCCCAGTACCACTGGGCATTGGTCGGGTTGCGACCGCGTAGTCCTTCAGGTCTGAAGTCATCGGCTCCCAGCAACTGCGGATAGCGGGTCGCACGTACGGCCATTTCCGCCTGCTGTCGATTTCCAATCGAGGGATACATGACCCCGAACACTCCTACATCCAGCACTTGTTTGGCCTGGGACAGCAGATCTTCGGCACCGCTAGCAGGAATTCGCACGAATGGTACGGTGTCCGGCTGCAGATTGCCTTTGTTGGCGATGGCGCGTTTGTCCGTCATGCCCAGCAGGAAATTGCGCAGGTTTTCGATATCGAAGGGGCTATGCTCCATATCGATGATGATGAAGTCGAGGCCAGACCGCGCCATGGAGCGGGCGTTTTCCATCGAATAATCAAAGGACAGCACGCCAAACGCGGCCTGGTCACTCTCCAATAGCTCGATAGCTCGGTTGAGACGCGGAGCGGATTCCTGCGCATTCACGAATATAGACGTTGCGAATGCACAAGCCAGCGCGCAACAGCATTGGATGATATTTGTTATTTTCATATTTTTTGGTATTGCGTTTCAGCAGGGTCGGAGGTGAGTTTTACCCCCGACCCTGCTGAAAATTATTACTGCGGCAAGGTCATCGCGATCAGTTTGGCACCGGACTGTAGCATGAGGTACTGGCGACCTTCATGCGTCCAGGAGCTCATGCCGTAACCGCTGCGGCTCGGCGCCTCAATCTCCGACAGAATCGCTCCTGTGGCCTTGTCGATCGCGTACAGCATCGGTGTACCGTCGCTGCGCGCATCGGAATAGATCAACAGATTCGCGGTCACCACCATGGGCACCAATGCACCGGTGCCGGTGTTACCAACATCAATGCCGGCCAGTGCCGGATGATTCCTGATGCGATCCGGTGTTTCCCCGGTCGGGATAGCCCAGGCATGGTCACCGGTGTTCAGATCAATAGCCACGATCTGGCTGTAAGGTGGCTTGGTATAGGGCAGGCCGGAAGGCATACGCGGTGTTCTGGCGGTTGCCCCGCGAGTGGAATTTGCATATTGGGCAAGAGTAGAACCGGTGGCTTCGGGAAAGAAGGTATCGGCTTCTTCACCGGGAATCACGCGCAGGGTAAAGCAGGCAGTATGGGTGGACACATA
>JBBDXV010000480.1:0-10599 GCA_040902165.1 Pseudohongiellaceae bacterium | reverse complement strand
GGCACATAACATTTTAATACTGCGCATGCGCACATATCAGATATCCGTGCCTGCGCGTATTCCACGTAACCATATTTCCAATTACCCACGCTAACGACTTCAATCAACTGACAAAAAAGAGAAGCAGGTCATTTTCCCCGGCGGACATATGGGGGGTCCCTATATCCACCCCAACCAAGACCCGTCCCCCAAATTCAATGGCCAAATTTTCCCGCCAAATCCTTTCGATTGCAACCATTTATTAAAGTTCGCGCAATACCCAGCAACCCACCCGAATCCCCAGTTCAAACCCGCTCCGACCTGGCATAGACTTGAGCCCTTCTTGCACGCTCGCGGAAGATGCCAATGACTTCGCAGAGCTGCCTATGCCAACAATAGTGCGTCTGACACCATGCAATTACTCAATGTTCAGTAAATGGGGTAGAACCCGGGACCAACTTCGATGAAGAAATTTAACAGTCTGCTTTTGAGCCTTTTGCTGTGCGCCTCGATGCAATCCGGCGCGCAAACTCCTGAAACCGGGTTTCTGGACCGCTCCATCACGATCGATAACGTGGAACACCGCTATCAGGTGTATGTGCCGCGGTCCTATCGCAGCGATTCGCCCTTACCGGCAATTCTGTTTCTGCATGGCGCCGGCGAGCGGGGCGACGACGGCCTGAAGCAAACCCAGGTGGGAATTGGCGCGGCGATTCGCTTGAATCCGGCGCGTTGGCCGGCGATTACGGTCTTTCCACAGGTGCCGACCGGTTTGATCTGGGACGGTGAACCGGCACGCGCGGCCATGGCGGCACTCGATGCCACACTGGTGGAGTTTGCGATCGACGATTCGCGCGTCTATCTGACCGGGATATCGATGGGCGGTCGTGGCACGCTGCATCTGGGCTATCACTATAGCGATCGTTTTGCGGCGATAGTGGCGATCTGTACGCCGGTAACCTCACTGGAATTTACTTTGGCGGAATTCGCCGTACGCACTCGCACAATTCCCATGTGGTTGTTCCATGGTGATGCTGATGTAGTGGTGCCGGTAGATCATTCGCATCAAATCGTGGCGGCGCGCCGGGAGGCGAGTGCGCCAGGGCGGTATACCGAGTTTCCCGGAGTCAATCACAACTCCTGGGACCCCGCGTATGCGATGGAAGAGTTGGCGGAGTGGTTATTCGAACAGAAAAAATAGGGTCAGGTACAAGACAGGTGTAACGTGGGGGCCGTCCCCCTCCAGAAAAAAATAAACTTCCGGATTATTACCCCGACCCTGTTTATTGGTCGAACCCTTCAAATGCCGAATTGACAATTCTTTCCATACCCATCACTTCATCATCTGACAGCATTGCAAATCCCTTTTTGAGCTGACCGAGAGGCAGTTTTCCGCTGTTTTTTCTGATATGCATAACAAGATCCTGGGCGACTTTATCCGGCATTTCTACATACTCCATAATATGTTTCAGCGCGCTGTCATGCCGGTTCAAATAATCGATTTCTCGTGGCATGTCCTGCTCGATTGTCCTGCGGACACAATCATAAAGGAATTCAGCATTGTCGGTGCAATCAAAGAATTTGTAGAGGTCTGCAGTATCGTTTAAGACCTCGACATTTCCATCGGGTAAGGGTCGCCAATCGATAAAGCTCATAAGAGGCCTGGAATGTGATTGCAGCGTTTCACGATATTTGTCTATTTCCTTTGCCATCACAGAGGAAACGGGGAATACCATCCCGGGGGGAGAAAACTTTCGTTCAGCCAATACTTGATGAATCAGGCATCGATGAAGCCTGCCGTTACCATCTGCCAACGGATGAACATAGACAAATCCGAAGGCTATTGCTGCCGCTTGTAACACCGGGTCCACTTCAGAAATTCGCAGTCGATTGTTGCATTCATTGAAGTTGAACATCAGGTCGGGCAGATCTTCATGTCTGGCACCGATAAATTCAGGAACGGGCTCATGATTGGTATCCCGAATACCGAGAAACACCGATTTGGTACGGTACCCTATCTCGGTAAAACGATCATCCCCGATCACAATTCGGTGTAACCGGTAAATCTCCGTTTGGTTGAGTGGCCGCTGTCCGGCCTCCAGCACGGCTCGGCCCCAACGTTCCAGCTTGTTCTTCGGCGGACGCTCTCCTTCAATTTCAAAGCTGGCTTTACTGTCGGCAAGCAACATGAAACTTGCCGCTCGCGCGATAACCTGAGCACCTGTTTTACTGACGGTTCGCTCTATGGTTTCCCGGGCTTTATGTGCAAGGTTCAGGTTAATCAGCGCTTCGAGCTTTTGGGTCTTGCGGATTACTGGACAGAATTTACCGGTGCCTAGCAGGTTGTCTCTGACGCGATGTCTTGGTGAAATCTTGCCTTTGACGGTGAAGTATTTGTCCGGGTCGAGCGCATCCACTGCGGTAACCGGTTCGGAATCTTCCAAATTTAAAGTCCGACCGGTAAGTATTTCAAAGAAGAACCAGACTCGTCTGGTAACCGCACCGGTAGGGGTTGCCTTTATAAAATCTGTCAGCTCCTGTTCAGGGAACCGGTCGAAAGTCCGCTTCATCACCAGCAGATCGATCTTCTCGTGTCGAAATGCGAAATTAAGATCGTCCGTTAAGGAACTTTCCGGTTTATAACGTTTGTCAAAAATTTCCCAATTGCCTTCAACACGCCGGTTCCCGCTGACATGTTTTTCGGAAATGCAGGCGAAGCTTCGGAGTGGGGCGTCTATGCCAAGCCTTTGGACAATAGCCGCCCATCCGGCAATCCTGGAGCCTTCGGGGACTTGTTCATGCTGGATATAACCAGGTGTTTTCGTGTTCATCAGTCGATTTTCTTTCACAAATGTCGAAAAACGGGCCGTTAATACCGGTTACGTCGAATGAATCTACTATTCAAAGAATCGAAAATCAATCACAAAAGTCGAAAAGCTTTCATTAAGCCTTGCGTAGCCAAATAGCTTCAATTATATTGCAGCCAAATGGCTACACAACGTGAACTACGGGAGCGGATATGAAACTGCGACGAGACCCTTTTCAGGCAATTGCGGACCCAACGAGGCGGGCGATATTGATACTACTCGCCTCCCACACCATGACGGCCGGGGCCATCGCCAGTCATTTTGATGTGGCCCGCCCGACGATCTCCAAACACATCCAGGTCCTCAGCGCGTGTGAACTCATCGAACCGAGTCGGCAGGGCCGTGAGATTTTTTATGAGCTCAAGGTAGAGAGTCTCCAGGAGATCGATATGTGGATTGAGCAATGCAGGAAAATCTGGGAAGCCCGCTTCAGTCAACTGGACACCTTACTATCAACCATGAATGAGAATGCAAAATGAATCCAAAACTTCAATTCGATTTTATTGTCGACAATAAAACCAACAGCATTACCGTCAAGAGGGAATTTGCCGCAAAGCGCCAGTTGGTCTGGGATTGCCATACGAAAAGCGAATTGCTCGACCAATGGTTCGCCCCAAAACCACTGATAACCAAAACCGCGAGTATGGATTTCCGTGAAGGAGGGCACTGGCATTATGTAATGGTGGATCCTGAAGGGACCGAATACTGGGCGCGAATGGATTACAAAACCATAACCCCGATAGACAGCTACTCAGCGCTGGATGGATTCAGCAACAGCAAAGGCGAACTGAACCCGCAGCTCCCTCGCGCCACCTGGGATGCAATGTTTACCGATCTGAAAGCACACACGCTTGTTCAGACCATTGTCAAATACAATTCCGAGGCTGATCTTCAAACCGTCCTACAGATGGGCATGAAGGAAGGCCTGACATCGACACTCGAGAGACTGGATGAACTGTTGTTGATCCTGAGATAAAAAAGGTCAAAGTAAAAACGCAGTGGTTGTGGTGAGTTGGCCAATGGCTGCTGTTACTTTACTCTGTGTCACAAACGCATCTTGATATCAGAATAGGCGACTTTTATCAGTTTTGTTAACGCTTCAGCATCTATTGCAGACTCGCGCTTTATTTTTACATGGCGCATGAACTTGCCACTTCCTTCCAGCAGGCGAGCAGGATCGGGAATATCGGCCCCACAAAAGAATCCTATGTTGACATGCGCCTTGAAGGCATCAACATAGGCAAACGCGACGTCACCTACGCATGCGGTGGGTTGCCTGTCATGTATTAGCTCTCTGACATCATCGCCACAATCACGCAAGACAGAAAACCATTGCCACGCGATTGCGCCCAGTTCATCGCTGTGGTTTCGGAACCATGCCTCGATTTCTGGCGCTCTTTTGACTGAGCCTGAAAGCCTGAAGATTCTGCTCATAACGATTTCGCTCGATTAAATGCAGGCTTGAACGCTTCCTGTTACCAATCGGTAGTACTTCAACCG
Source organism: Pseudohongiellaceae bacterium (assembly GCA_040902165.1). GTDB lineage: Bacteria > Pseudomonadota > Gammaproteobacteria > Pseudomonadales > Pseudohongiellaceae > NORP240. The sequence continues at coordinate 6,253 of JBBDXV010000480.1, read as the reverse complement.
CATTTTAAACCGGTCCGCTTCAGATTGCCTTAAGAAATACTTTTCACAATGCTCTTTCCTATTGACGATCAGGTAGCGCTTACGTTGCCCGGACCTCAACGAAAAATCCCCTTCAGGAAACTGGCAATCGCCGAGATCGAAAGTGACGCCGTTATCGAAAGTGGCGCCGTTATCGAAACTGAAGCGGAGAATTGGCTCGTCCAGGTGACGTATGGAGGCGGCTTTGCTCTCTAAACCGGTAAGTAGCAGTGCTCTTATCGCTGGTGCCTCAGCGTTTCTTCTGCTGTTCACCAATTTCCGATTTTCTGCAAATATTCTCCAGCAGTATCCTCTGACGCTCGAGAACAGCCTGTTTCTTGTTTCCCTGGGCGTGTTGCTGTTCTGTGTGAATACGATTCTGCTGTCGCTGGCTTGTTACAAGTCGACATTAAAGCCAGTGATTATTCTGTGCCTGCTGTTGGCAGCGAGCACTGCCTATTTCATGGACACTTACAACGTCATTATTGATGATGTCATGATCGACAATATTGCACGCACCGATCATGGAGAAGTCGGAGATCTGCTATCGCTCCGCCTGTTTATTTATGTGCTGGCTCTTGGAATATTGCCTGCGTTGATCGTTTGGCGAACGCCAGTTAAAACTGAAACATGGCTGCGCACTGGTTTGCACAGACTTCAGCTCATCACATTCTCAGTCACCGTAGCGGCTGTGGTGCTTTTCAGTTTCAGCGACAACTACGCGACTTTCTTCCGGGAACATAAACTGCTGCGCTACTATGCCAACCCGACGTACATAGTGTATTCGGTTGTCAGCTATATTCAGCAACAAACTGCAACGCAAGCTTCCGGCGCAATCATGCCCATCGCACTGGATGCCATGCACCAGCCTGACTCCGGTTCACGCAAACTAATTGTTTTCGTCGTAGGCGAGACTGCTCGCGCCGACCATTTCTTCCTGAATGGCTATGAGCGCAATACCAATCCGCAATTGAGCAAGGTGGAACTGACTACGTTTACCAACGTCTGGTCCTGCGGTACCTCTACAGCCGTATCACTGCCATGCATGTTTTCACCCTATACCCGTGAGCAATACCAATACGACAAGATTCAATCGACAGAAAACGTGCTGGATGTGCTGTTGCGAGTCGGCATTAACGTAGTGTGGCTGGACAATAACTCCGACTCCAAGGGAGTTGCACTGAGAATACCCTACGAAAATTACAAGACTGATGAAATGAACGAAGTCTGCGACGTAGAGTGCCGGGATACAGGCATGCTCGACTATATCGATGCCTTCGTGGCGCTGCACCCGACGGGTGATATGTTTCTGGTATTGCATCAAATGGGTAATCACGGTCCCGCCTATAATCTGCGCTACCCACCTGAATTTGAACAATTCGTCCCAACCTGTCAGACGAAAATTCTGGAACACTGCAGCATTGACGAAATCGTAAACAGTTACGACAACGCACTGCTTTATACCGATCACTTCCTCAATGCCGCCATCGAGCGGCTGAAAACCCACTCTGACAAGTTTGCGACAGCGATGATCTACATAGGCGATCACGGCGAATCCCTCGGGGAATTCGGCCTGTATCTGCATGGGCTACCCTTCGCACTGGCGCCCGACACACAGAAGCAGGTGCCACTTATCATGTGGTTTAATGAGCGATTCAAAGCCGAAGCTCCAGAGGTGACTCGTCTCGCGGCTACAAGTGCTGCCGAATACTCCCATGACAATATCTTTCATACCATTCTGGGTCTGACTGATGTGACGACGAGTCTGTATGAACCTGCAATGGACATTATCGACTGATGAGCTGGATCGGGAAACAGATAGCTCTGACCTGTGGCTTGTTGGTACTTGTCATTGTCAGCTTCGAATTCACCAACCTGGACATTATCGTGCAGGACCAGCTCTTCGATTTCGGCACTGGTCAGTGGCTGTGGGATAAACAGGAACCCGTGCTGAAGTTATTGCTTTACGACGGCATCAAGACAATCTATCTACTCGGTGCCTTGACATTACTGGCGCTTGTCGCCTTCTTCGGAAATCTTCCGTCTCTGGCAGATTACAAAAAGGGCTTGATCATTGTCAGTATCTCCCTGCTTCTTGTACCAGGCGTAGTCAATGCAGCAAAGGCAATCAGCAATATTCCCTGCCCGGTAAACCTGCAACACTATGGCGGAGACTCTCCCCATGTCACTCTGTTGAGCAAAACTCCTGATGGCTTCGAACAGGAACAAAATGCCCGTTGCTATCCAGCCGGTCATGCGAGCGGCGGTTTTGCGTTGCTTTCCCTGTTCTTCCTGTGCAGAAGTGCGGGCGCTCGACGCAAGACGATTGCTGGCGTGCTCGTTCTGGCCTGGACTGTCGGGTTTTATAAGATGGCGATCGGTGACCACTTTCTCAGCCACACGATCGTAACCATGTTGCTTGCCTGGTTGTTGATTCTGGTGACTGCGCGCTTTATTGCGCCAGAGTACGATCCGGCCAGTATTAGAAAGTAACCTTTGCTTCCATTACCAGCTGAACCGAACGGCCGCCTGGTATATCCGCTTGCAGCGGATATGCCAGATCAATGTGTATCACCTTGCCCGAATCAGACTTGCTCGGCGCGAGACGCAAGCCAACCCCGACATCACTGAAGGTGCGTCCTGCGCCATCTTCCACGCCGCCGAATATTCTCCCTATATCTGCGAAGGCGGCGAATCCAAGACGAAACAGCTGCAAGGGATGATAGTTCGTGAAAATACGCTGTTCTGCTGTAAAGCGGACACTGCCATCACCATTAAGATAGTGGTTGTCGAATCCTCTTAATCCATTGCTGCCATCCAGTGTCACCTGTTTGCCATTCTCCAGATTCACGGCGCGCGTGGCATTGAAGCCAAGATAGAGCGTTCTGTATTGGGTCTGACCGCGATGAAAATCCAGGTTCACTTTCATGACGCTGTCTTCCCAACGTTTCTGCTGCTGATTCCAGCGGCCGTACCAGTCTGCATTCCATTGCAACAACATTTTCGGTCGCGAAAACAGGGTATCTGAATATTCACCCTGAACAATGAGTCGGTCAGCGTCGCCCGGTGCATAGCCAACGCTGGAAAGCAGGCGTCTACCCAGATGCAAATCTTCGGCCCTGTAAATCTGGCTGATATTGTAGCCAACAGCAAAATTGTCTTCGATGTGTTCAATCTGCAGGAACGGATATGCCATTGATAAATCCCCTGACAGATCAGCTGGTGACGGCAAATCCCGGCCCGGAGCATAACTCTGCTTCTCATAGCGCAGGCCATAGCTTAGCCGATTCACCGCCCCGTCCCGGATCCCTGCTGAAAATCCCCTGGAAAATTCTGCGGTATCAGACAGGTGAGTCAATTCGGTAATTTTCCTGCCAAAGCGATATTGCGTCAGAATTTCTTCTGTGGACTCGAAGCCCAAGTACCAGGCAGAGCGGGAATCCAGCGCATAAAATGGCAAGGAATATTCTGCGAGGTAATGGTTGCCATCGGAGTTTCTGTCGGTTTGCAGTTTGATTACTCTATGGGAATTGCCCAGATTTGGATTTTCAAAAGCCAGCTGATAGGAATCGCGATCAGCATCACTCTTGTAAAACACTGACACGCGCTGCCCGGTGCCAAGCAAATTCGATTCACGCAGTCCGACACTCAACTCATTGTCTCCTCCACTGGAGTGGTACGAAAATCCCGGTATGAGTGTCCAGATTTCGCGCGTAACAATTTCAAGATCGACTTTCTCGCCACATTTCTGCAGCACCCGTATTTCGGAATCGCTGGCAAATTTTTGCCTGCGCAGAATGCGTTCATTTTCCGCGAGCTCCTGCGAACTGATCAGGTCCCCTGGCTTGAACAGCAGCTGATTGCGAATCACAGCCGGGCGGGTATTTATGTGAATTCTGTTTGCCCATCTGAACAGGTCATTGTCTTCCCGGCTGTTGTTCTCATCAAATACAGGCAGGTTAGTGATGATGATCTCACCTACTTGCGAGGAGGGGCTGTCCAGCTGATAAGAATCCTTACCGCCCCATCTGGAGATGGTTTCGGTGAAGTCGTAGCCAGATTGTGCGGGATAATTAACCAGTTCACAGGTTTGGCCTGTCTGACCCAATGCCGCCGGGCTGTTGAACAGGAGCAGCAGCCCGGCAGCACCGATCGGAAATGACGAAAATGCGGCTCTCATAGCATGCACTCTGCCCACTGCACGGGAGTGAAGTTAATGATTTGACTGCAATCGAACTGCAGCCAACGTGTGGGTCAACACCTGACATCCTAATTCGCGAAGATTAAGGGTTTCTTAAGCTCACTCTCCTACGATCGCATCCGATCCTCAATCGGAAGCAATTGCATGCGTCTCTTTAGAGATTACAAACACCCTGTATTGGCAATTTTTGATTCCGGGAACGCACGTCGCGCTCGCAGCCTGCACGTTTATCTGGGTGGAGCCTGGCTGTTTATTGCGTGGATTTTGGGTTCCGGACTTCCGCGTATTACCAGCCCTTCAACGCTCGACACCGTCTATTCCGTATTACTGATATTCAGTTATTCGTTTTTCTATTTGCTGCCAACCATTTTTTGTAGCTGGCTATTCCGAAACTGGGCGCGCGGCCAAACCATTGCAGTATTGTCAGTTTCGGCTGTCTCTATCTCTTTTCTTTTTTTTGATAACCGGTTGTTTGGCCTGTATGGCTTTCATTTCAACAGTTTCGTCTGGAACTTGATAACCACACGCGGTGGGATTGCATCTCTTGGCGCAGATCAGATCAGCACCATTACAATTTCGATATATGTTTTGGCACTCATCTGCACACTAGGCTTGTGCTTATGGGCGAATCATAAACTGCCGCAGTATCGCGTTCAGTGGAAATGGCTGTTATCCGTCGTATTGCTGGTCACCATGGGAGAAAGAATTATTTACAGCATGGCTTACGCCGGATTGTATGGTCCGATTCTCACTCAGGCAGATCATATGATTCTTTATCAGCCTCTCAAGATGAATTCTTTTCTGCGTGATATCGGCTATAACGTGACATTGCAGGATAAAACTGAACTCTCGGACTCGTCCACGCAGGGAAACATTGTTTATCCACTCGAGAAGATATCCATTTCTGACGTTGAAAAACCGTATAACATCATATTCCTCATCGCTGAGTCTCTGCGCTATCAGGACATTTACAATGCCCGCGTCATGCCTGAGACCTTGCAGTTTGCAGAACACAATGGCATTCAATTCACGCAACACATTTCCGGTGGCAATGGCACCAGACAGGGGCTGTTCGCCATGTTCTATGGGCTGTACGGCAACTATTGGGAGTCATTCCTCAGAGATCGCCATCCGCCAGTTCTGTTTGAGGTAATGGATCACTATAACTATCAAAATTTTCTCTTCACCAGCTCCTATTTTACCTATCCTGAATTCGACAAAACTATTTTCGGTTCCATACCGAAAACCAGCATGGTTGAAACAAGTGACGGCGAAGCATGGACACGTGACGAGCGCAACATCGAAAAGCTGCTGGGAAAAATCGATCTCCGGGATAAAACCAGACCGTTCTTTGGTTTTGTTTTTTTTGAGGCTACACATGCCCGGTATTCCTTTCCGGATACGAATACGATCGAAAAGAATTATCTGGCTTCACTTGATTATGCCGACCTGAAGGCTGAAGAACTGCTGCCAAAAATAAACGGCATGCGCTCTCGCTATCTAAATGCTGCACACTATGTCGACAGCCAGTTCGGCCGGGTTTATGACTATTTACAGGCCAACAATCTGCTCGAGAACACCATCGTCATCGTAACAGGTGACCATGGGGAAGAATTTATGGAGCACGGACGCTGGGGCCACAATTCCAGCTTTGTTGAGCAGCAAATTCGCGTGCCGATGATGATTCATCATCCGGATTATCAATCAGGCACAGTGAGCCGGGTGACGAGTCACATGGATATACCTGGAATGCTGATGAAATCGCTGGGAGTGGATAACCCGTATAGCGACTTCAGTCTGGGCGGCAACGTTCTGGAAAATGAAAATAACGATACCGCCGTCGTGGCATCCTGGACTGATCTCGGCATTGTCAGCCCCAGAGGCAAACTTGTGATTCCGTTTCGCAGCAGCACTCAGCACACTCATCTTGCGACAACTCGCGAAGATGTTCCTGTGGACCTGGGACAATTGAGCAGTGAACTTTCTCAAGAAATCGCCTCTACAATTGCAAATTCAAGAAAGTTTCTCAAACAG
>JBBDXV010000479.1:0-1600 GCA_040902165.1 Pseudohongiellaceae bacterium | reverse complement strand
CCCGGTGTGGCGGAAACCCTTGATTGGGCCGAAGCGCTGGTACAACTGGATCAGGTCGCACTCAATGGCGAGATGGTGGATAACACCCTGGGTGCGCTGCTCAAGTATCAGGATGATATCGCCCGCATCCGCGGCAGTGAAGCGGCGCTCTTGTTGGCGCAGATCAAGACTGAACTGTCGGCACGAAAATCCCTCAATGCCTGATCCTGTCAAAGATTTACCACAGTCCCCATCGGATGGAAGGCTGGCGGAGAATATTCTTTATTTTGCCCGTTTGTTACGCAGTGCCGGACTACCGGTTGGCCCCGGGCGGGTACTCGATGCTGTTGCGGCGGTAAAAATAATCGGTTTTGAAAACCAGGAAGATTTTTACTGGTGCTTGTTTTCTCTGTTTGTAAACCGCAGCGAACAGCGCGACCTGTTCGATCAGGCTTTCCATGTTTTCTGGCGCAATCCCCGCATCATGGAGCGCATGCTGAGCACCATGTTGCCAATGGTTGAGGCTGAGAGTGCCAGCGAATTGGAGACCATGAGCCGGCGACTGGCCGATGCACTGCAGCAGCAGCTGGATGTTCCGATGCCGGAGACGGTCGAGGAGGAGGTGGAATTCGATGCCAGCCTTACATTCTCTGCACGTGAGGTCCTGCAGGAAAAAGATTTCGAGGACATGTCAGCCGCAGAAATTGCAGACGCAAAAAAACTGATCGCTAAAATGACACTGGCCATGCGCCGTCTGCCGACGCGGCGATTTGAAACCGCCAGCCATGGCTCACTGGTGGATCTGCGCAGCACACTGAGAGCCAGTCTTCGGTCACCGAATACGATCACACTGAAGTTTCGCAAGCGCCAGACGCGACGTCCACCACTGGTAATACTCTGTGATATTTCCGGCTCCATGGCAGCTTACTCGCGCATGTTTCTGCATTTCATGCACACCCTGAGTAACGACCGGGATCGCGTGCATGCTTTTGTCTTTGCCACCCGTCTTACCAATATTTCCCGCAGTCTGCGCTATCGGGATGTGGACGCGGCGCTGGACCATGTTTCTGCTGCGGTGAAGGACTGGGATGGCGGTACCCGGATTGGCGGTTGTCTGAGTGAGTTCAATCGACTCTGGTCGCGGCGAGTGCTGGCCCAGGGCGCGATCACCTTGATCATTTCTGATGGCTTGGACCGTGGTAGTGCCGAGGGACTCGAATCGCAAATGGAACGGCTCGCCAAATCCTCGCGCCGACTGGTCTGGCTCAATCCCCTGTTGCGTTATGAAGGATTCGAACCCAAGGCCCGCGGCGTGCGCGCGATGCTACCCCATGTGGATGATTTCAAATCCATCCACAACCTGCGCAGCCTGCAGCAACTCTCCGAAGCACTCCAGTAATATTGTTTCAGTAGGGTCAGTTTCAGTGGGGTCAGAGGTAACTGAAATTTCAGCAACCTCGGACCCCAGTGAAACTAATATTTCAGTTACCTCTGACCCTACTGAAAACCACCTCCGACCCTACTGAAACATTTCAGTTACCTCTGACCCGACTGAAAATCAGGGGGTCAGGAGTAGCCGCTCAAACAGCACTGACTCTATCTTCGTGCGGCTGTAAAAAGC
>JBBDXV010000478.1:7196-10796 GCA_040902165.1 Pseudohongiellaceae bacterium | reverse complement strand
TTCCTTACGGTCGAATCATTTACACCAGGCATTACACCTACTACCGATTCACATGATGACTAGGGAGTTTTTGCGGCACAGGAAAAACTGAATGACTGACAGGTGAGTTGAAAACCCGCTGCCGACAAAAGAAAAGACTAATGTCTGTGAGTAACTTCCCATACAGCAGCTCAGCTCTGATGTGGAAGCCCAATAAACTTACAGCACAATCCCGATAAAGTCCGGGTAATGCAGTTGCTGGCTTAAAGACTACGGCTTGAAATTTTTTTTATCGCCAGGCCGGAGTGTTCACATTGGTGACACCCGGATACGTCTGCCCAGAATCGCGCTTGAAATTTACACGCATCCAAAACCGATGGCAAGGCTTTTCCCGAAGCAAGTCTGGCATCCTGTTTTATTTGATGAAGTGATAAAGAATCAGCGTTCGGCCCGCATATCCTTCCAGTTTTCGTAGTACTCGAGACTGACCATTTGATTGAGTTCTTCCAGCTCTTCAGTCTTTTCCTGCAGGTTGGCTTTCATGACATCACCCACCGACAGAAGCCCTACATATTCACCGCCGTCACGAATCAGTAAATGCCTGATTCGCCGCCCGAGAAATTTGTCATACAACTGGTAAGTTCGTTCGTCCATACCTGCAGAAATCAGGTTTTCACTCATGTGGTCCTTGAGCTTGCTGGTTTTGGGATCAAATCCCTCTTCAAGCGCCTGGAACATCAGATCCCGCTCGGTCCAGATCCCGACAATTTTTTCATCATCAACAATGACAACTGACCCTACCCGGTTCTGGGTCATTACCGTCAGCGCCTGATAGACGCTGGCATCAGAACTGATGGTCACCATATGCCCGCCCTTTTCTGCCAGAATGTCCTTGGCTGTTCTTTTCATTATGGTCTCCTGATGAGAAGCTATTGGCGAGAAACTACGCCGGATTAAGGATTATGACAAGTCTGGATTTGAAGGAAGAAATTTACCCGGTGGCAAATGCCTAAACCGGAATTGCGCAGTCATATCGCCTTGATCCTGGCCATGATGCTGTGGGGCAGCTCCTTTGTCGCGTTGAAAGTTGCACTGGAAGAACTAGCGCCGATGGTGGTGATCTTTTTGCGCATGGTGATCGGGGCGTTGGGGTTTCTTGCGATCTGGCCCTGGATTCGTACCGGTTTCCGTTACCAGTCCGGCGACTGGAAATATTTGTTGTCCATGTCCCTGTTTGAGCCCTGCCTCTATTTTGTGTTCGAAGCCAATGGACTGCGTTTTACCAGCGCCGGACAAGCCGGCATGATTACCGCGATGCTGCCCTTGATGGTGGCGGCGGCCGCCTGGTTTGTGCTGGATGAACGCAACAGCCTGCGTCAGTGGTTCGGCTTTGTCATCGCCGTGACCGGTGTCATCGCAATGTCCCTCGCCGGTGAACCCAACCTGCAGGCGCCGCGACCATTACTGGGAAACGCATTGCAATTGGCGGCGATGATCTGCGCGGTAGGTTACACCCTGATGGTGAAGAAACTCATTCTGCGATATTCAGCTATCGTATTGACAGCTTTACAATGTTTTATTGGTGTGCTGTTCTTTCTGCCACTGGCAGCAATGTCAGAATGGCCGCAGCAAATGAGCTGGCAGACGGCATGGATCATCGTCTATCTTGGTCTGGTGATTACTCTCGGCACCTATGGACTTTACAACTATTCTCTGGGACATCTAAAAGCATCTGTAGCTGCCGGTTACACGAATCTTTTACCGGTCTTCGCGCTGTTGTTCTCGATGGTGCTGCTGGGAGAAAGACTCACCACAGCGCAGTGGCTGGCCATCGGCGTGATTTTTTCAGGTGTGTTAGTGAGCCAGTACCACAGCAAACCGGTCATTACCCGGATTCCGCCCGTGACCGGTTAGGATTTCAAATTCCTGAACTCCTCATCAAGCCTGTGCCTTGGGTCAGTGACAATCCGCTCCAATATTCTGACCCGTTCCTCGAGTTTCTGGATGATTGAGTCGCGGTCACTGATTTTCTTTTCCATCTCCACCTGCAGATCTTCAACATCGTCGAGTGCCACCTGCAACCTGGCCAGCTTCTCCTTTGCCGGCTTGCTGCCATTGACATTGATCCAGGAAGTGATCACACCGCAGACCACCGCTATAGAGAGAAACCCCCACAATGTATTGAACATTTCGCGCCACCCCCTTGTCTGAACATGAATGTCGTTGCCGGGCACTTCGATGAAAAGTGCAGGTTCTATGCCATCTCCGGGCATTCGCTGTAACTGCCTGAATAGTTGATAGTTTATCCTGTCGCTCTCAATGGCGCTTGCGGCCGGTTAGTTTTTTTCACCACTATGAGGCGTCTCTGGAGGCCATATCGGCGGGCGTCGCCGGTACATGACAATGGGTTTGAAGCTCATCACCAGTTCATCTTTTTGATTGAAGACTTCATTGTGCAGAAACAGCGAGCCCATATCAGCTCGTGATCGTGACTCACGTTTGTCGGCCACGGTACTTTTGATGCGCAAGATATCTCCAGGAAAAACGGGTTTCTTCCAGCGCAGCTCATCGATGCCAGGCGAACCGAGTGAACCGGATCCACTGTCTCCCATGCGATCTACTACCATACGCATCACCATCGCACAGGTATGCCAACCGGATGCACAGAGTCCGCCAAAATGCATGGCTCTGCCGGCCTCCTCTGACAGATGAAATGGCTGTGGATCGTAGCGCGAGGCAAATTCTATTATCTCCTCCCTGGTCACCTCGTAATGCCCGTATTCCTGGGACGATCCAATTGCAAAATCTTCGAAATAATATTCCTGAGACATCATTCAGTCCTGGCTGTGTAGCGTTGCATAAATGTGCGGTTTTACCCGACCGTCTTTGGCACATTTTACTTTGCCTTGCGGTTAAAGCTCAGCAATTTATCCTGTTGCTGTCAGTTTTCCCTACGATACCGGTCATTGTTGGGGCAGGACGAACAGCCTATAATCCGGTCGGTTCTGTCCCAGGCCAGGCCATTAAAAACACCAGGAGGAATTTTCATGAAAAAAACTTTGATATCGGCCATTGTTTTCGGTGTGGTTGCATTACCTGCATTCGCCGCGCTGGAAATCGGTACCGCTGCGCCATTGTTCAGCGCCGAGGCGTCCCTGGATGGCAAGCAATTCACCTACTCCCTGCAGGAATCCCTGACCAAAGGTCCAACGGTCGTGTACTTCTATCCATCCGCCTATACCCAGGGCTGTAATATTCAGGCTCATACCTTTGCTGTCAATATGGAAAAATTCCAGGCCGCAGGCGCCTCGGTTGTCGGTGTCTCGCTGGACAGCATTGAGAGATTGAATGATTTTTCCGCTGACCCGGAATACTGCGCGGGCAAACTGGCGGTAGTCTCCGATGAGGATGCCAGCATTATCAATTCCTTCGAGCTTGAAGTTCGCGCTGGCCGTGATGGTGCAACCGACACTCGCGGCGTGGAGATCGGCCATGGTTTTGCCGAACGCACCACTTTCGTCATAGGAACTGATGGGAAAATCATTGCTACTGTCGGCGGTGTTTCACCGGTTGAGAATGTTATGCAGTCGCTGGAATTGGTTGAGCAGCTGGCCGCCAACT
>JBBDXV010000478.1:0-7096 GCA_040902165.1 Pseudohongiellaceae bacterium | reverse complement strand
CCGGACATGCCCGCCTGGTTTAGTCCGCCACAGGAACCCTTGATTGGTTTGCGTCCCATCATGACGCCAATGGCAAGCCCGGCGAAGGCGAGACTGACTAACACAAAGCTGATCAGAAAAATTAGCATGACCATCAGTTTCCCAATACCAGATAGGGTTCAAACCAGCGGCTGAAATACTCCCCGAAACCGCCGTCGGGCAGCCGATAGATAAAATATACCGGCAGCTGATTATTCTCTGCCAGCACCCTGCCCTGATCATATCCCAATATCATGAACGCCGTGGCCAGCGCATCGGCACGGGCAGCGGAAGCATCCATCACATAGGCAGCTGCCAGATTATGGGTAACCGGCCGGCCACTGCGAGGATCGATCTCATGTGAGTAACGCACACCGTCGCGTTCAAAAAAATTTCGATAATCACCCGAGCCTGCAAGCGCCAGCGATTCTGCATTGGTCCGCATGATCTGGTAGACCTGCGGCGCGTTGTCAACCGGCCGCTCGATGGCGGGAACCCATCCGGCAGTTTCCGGTTTCGAACCCCTGATTTTCAATTCACCGCCGATTTCCAGGAAATAATCGGTGATTCCCAGCTGATCAAACAACTCCGCCACCTTGTCTACCGCATAACCCTTGGCAATACCACTCATGTCTACATAGAGTTCGCGGGTTCTGGTCAAGGTGCTGTTTTGGCGATCAATCTTGAGGTAGGCCGAACCCACCCTGGCTCGGGCCGCAGCAATCGCCGCATCATCGGGAATCACATCGGCACCGGCATTGACGCCGGGACCAAAGCCCCACAGATTCACCAGCGGTCCTATGGTGATATCAAACGCACCGTTGCTTAGCGCATTGATGTCCTGCGCCAGTTCGGCCACTTCAAGAAGTTCCATTGAAACCGCAAACGGCTCGCCGGCGGCAGCAGCATTGAATCTTGAGAGTTCCGAATCCGCGGCATAGGTCGAAAACAACTCCCGGTCCATTCGCTGCAGCAGCGCTGCAACCTGCTGCCGCACATCTTCACGTGTGACGCCTTCAGGCAAGGTCACAAATTGCAGATGAAAAGTTGTGCCCATGGTGTTACCGGACAACTGCAAAAGTCCGTTGTCTTCACCGGGCCGGGTAAAAAAGAACGCAAACAGCAACGCGACAAAGGCGATGGAAAAGCTGTGCCTTCGCAAAATGTCTTTCATGAGAACTCGTCCAGCGCGATGTTCTCATCCTCGACACCCAGATCCTTGAGCATCTTGATGACAGCGGCGTTCATCATCGGGGGACCGCACATATAATATTCACAGTCTTCCGGTGCCGGATGGTCCTTGAGGTAATGCTGATAGACGACATTGTGAATAAACCCGGTCATGCCAGTCCAGTTGTCTTCCGGCTGGGGATCCGACAGGGCCAGATGCCACTCGAAATTGGGATTTTCCGCTGCCAGCATGTCGTAGTCTTCCTTGTAAAACAACTCTTTCAGACTGCGCGCACCGTACCAAAAAGTAATCTTGCGCTTGCTGTGCAACCGCTTGAGCTGGTCGAAAATATGTGAGCGCATTGGTGCCATGCCGGCACCACCACCGATGAATACCATTTCTGCATTGGTTTCCTTCGCAAAGAATTCACCGAAGGGACCAAATACCTTGATTTTGTCTCCGGGTTTCAAATTGAAAGCATAGGATGACATTTTGCCAGGCGGAAAGGGTTTGCCCGGCGGCGGTGTGGCGATACGGATATTGAATTTGATGACGCCCTTTTCATCCGGATAGTTGGCCATCGAATAGGCACGAATCGTTACATCATTGACTTTGGAGCTGAGATTGAACAGACCAAACCGTTCCCAGTCGGCCCGATACTGGTCTTCAATAATGAAATCCCTGAAGTGCACCTCATGGGCGGGTGCTTCCAGCTGCACAAAGCCACCCGCGCGGAAATCCACACTCTCGCCTGCAGGGATTTCCAGTACCAGTTCCTTGATAAAAGTCGCAACGTTATGGTTGGAACGTACCGTGCAGATCCATTGCTTGACCCCGAAGAACTCGGGCTCAACCTCTATCTTCATGTCCTGCTTGACCGCTACCTGACAGGCCAGACGCCAGTGTTCCCTGGCCTGACCGCGGGTAAATTGGCCTGCTTCTGTCGCCAGCATCGAACCACCACCGTCCAGCACTTTGCATTTGCATTGGCCACAGGTGCCACTCCCGCCACAGGCGGAAGACAGATAGATACCGGCATCCGCCAGGGTGTTCAACAATTTTCCACCGGCAGGCACGGTAATGGTTTTTTCCGCATCACCGTTGATCTCGATATTGATGTCACCGGAACTGACCAGGCGTTTGCGAGCTGCCAGGATGAACACCACCAGCAACATGATCACCAATGTGAACATGGCGACGCCGCCACTGATTGTAACTACTTCTGACATGGGATCCTTTTCTGCAGCTAGAGCGAAATGCCACTCATCGACATGAACCCGAGCGCCATCAACCCGGCCGTAATGAAAGTAATGCCGAGTCCGCGCAACCCATCCGGGACATCACTGTATTTGAGTTTTTCCCTGATGCCGGCAAGGGCGACAATAGCCAGCGCCCAGCCGAATCCGGAACCAAACCCGAAAGCGACGCTTTCGCCAAAACCGTAGTCGCGCTCCACCATGAAGAGCGTGCCGCCCAGAATGGCGCAATTGACCGTGATCAGCGGCAAAAAAATCCCCAGCGCGTTGTAGAGTGCCGGCACGAACTTGTCCAGAAACATTTCCAGCACCTGAACGATGGCGGCGATTACCCCTATATAAAGAAGAAAGCCGAGAAATTGCAGCGAGATATCCGGCAGTCCGGCCCAGGCCAGCGCGCCGTCTCGCAGCAGGTAATTGAACATCAGGTTATTGACCGGCAGGGTAATGGTTTGTACCACGACAACTGCGACCCCCAGCCCAATCGCGGTTTCGATTTTTTTCGAGACAGCCAAAAACGTGCACATACCCAGAAACAACTGCAGCGCCATATTCTCGATAAAAATCGAACGAACAATCAAACTCAGATAGATTTCCATCAGTAGGCTTTCTCCCCGATATTATGAGGAGCCAGCCTGAATTCACGAAGTTCCACCTGCTCCTTGCGCCGACTGCGCAGGGCCCAGATGAGAAAACCAATGATAAAAAAGGCACTCGGGGCGAGCAGCATCAGGCCGTTGGACTGATACCAGCCACCATTGGTAGTGAGTGGAAGGATCTCGATACCGAACAAGGTCCCGGAACCCAACAGCTCGCGGAAAAATCCGACCGTCAAAAGCACAATGCTGTAGCCCAGTCCATTCCCGATACCGTCCAGGAAGCTGATCAGCGGCGGATTTTTCATCGCAAAGGCTTCAGCCCGACCCATCACAATACAGTTCGTTATGATGAGGCCGACGAAGACGCTCAGGCTCTTGCTGATTTCAAACGCATAAGCCTGCAATATCTGATCCACCACAATCACCAGTGAGGCGATAATGGTCATCTGGATAATGATGCGGATACTGCCGGGCATATGATGGCGGATGATCGAGATGAAAAGGTTGGAGAAGCCTGTCACCGTTGTCAGTGCAATACACATTACCAGGGCAACATTCAGACTGGTGGTTACCGCCAATGCCGAACAGACACCCAGTATCTGCAATCCGATCGGATTGTTTTCAAATAGCGGTTTGATCAATACTTCTTTGCTTACTGACATATCTCGTCTTCTCGTTTTCTCTTATCCCCGACCCAGATTGGCAAGAAACGGTCCGAAACCGTCGTCTCCCAACCAGAAATGAATCAGATTCTGCACTCCCCTGCTGGTAAGTGTGGCGCCTGCCAGTCCGTCAATTTCATGAACTTCATTGCCGACACCGCGCACCACTTCCAGGGCGACATTGCCATTGGCGTCATAAATCTGCTTGCCCGGCCAGACAGCGGTCCAGTTCGGGTTGGTAATTTCGGCGCCGAGACCGGGCGTTTCCTTGAGTTCGTAAAAGCCGATTCCGGTTACCGTATTGCCGTCTCCGTCAAGCGCGAGGAACCCGTACATGATGCCCCATAATCCGTAACCACTGACTGGCACAACGATGGTCTCTATCGCATCCCCGCTTTCCACCACATACACCATTGGGTAACGGAGGCGACGTTTGATACCGGCCTGGTCTTCCGCCTTGCTGAGGACATTCGAATAGCGTGGATCGTTGGCTGCCCGTCGCTGATCGTAGGTATTGATATCAATGCCCAGCTCCTCCATTTCAGGATCAGTGAGAAATCGCGCCTGATCCAGATCCACGACACGGGGCGTAAAACCAGCGAACAAACCTGCCACATCATCATTGGTATGCGCTGAGCTGTCGAACAGACCCGCAGCGACGAGAATATTGCGATTGCGATCCAGCAATTTATTGGCATCCTGTCGTGGCTTGAGTATTACCGCTGCGGACGATACCAGCACCGAACAAACCACGCACAACACCAGCGCGGTCATCAGGGTTTTGCTTGTTGAATCCCTAGATACCACTGCGCAGCTGCCTCCGTTTGATATTGGCTTTCACCACAGCGTAGTCAATCAGCGGTGCAAACAGATTGGCAAACAGGATAGCCAACATCACGCCTTCAGGATAAGCAGGATTCAAAGCCCGTATCAGTACCGTCATAACCCCGATCAGTGCACCGTAAATCCATTTGCCAATATCGGTCATCGCGGCAGACACCGGGTCGGTGGCCATAAATATCATTCCGAAGGTAAAGCCCCCTACTACCAGATGCCAGTACCAGGGCAAAGCCGACATCGGGTTGGTCTCCGCGCCGGCGACATTGAGAAACAGACTGAAGGCCACCATACCCAGAAACACGCCGGCGACAATACGCCAGGAAGCGATACGCGTGATCAATAGCAAGGCGCCACCGATTAAAATCGCCAGCGTCGATGTTTCACCTATCGATCCCTGCATTTGGCCCAGAAACGCATCCATCCAGGTCAGTTGATCACCGGTGGCAATCGCCGTTACCGGCAGCCCGCCGGTGGCGATCTGGGCCAACGCTGTGGGACCGGAGAATCCGTCGGTGGTGGCCCCGCCGAGTCCGTCAACGGCGGTCCATACCGCATTGCCGGAAATATCCGGCGCATAGGCAAAAAACAGAAATGCACGGCCGGTAAGCGCAGGATTGAGAAAATTCTTGCCGGTACCACCGAATACTTCCTTGCCGACCACTATCCCGAAGCTGATGCCAAGAGCGGCCTGCCAAAGTGGAATGTCCGGCGGCAGAATCAATACAAAGAGAATGGAGGTGACAAAAAACCCTTCGTTGATTTCATGCTTTCTGATAGTCGCAAAAAGCACTTCCCAAAAACCACCGACAATGAACACCACTGCGTAAATGGGTACTACAAAGACTGCACCATACCAGAAACAATCCCAGATACTGTTGGGATCGTAAGCGGCAAACAGCTCGATCAGATACCCGTGCCAGCCGCTTGCCGCTTCAAGGTACCATTGATTCGCAATGGCATGATTGGCCTGGTATCCAATGTTATACATCCCGTAGAACATCGCCGGAAATGCCGCCAGCCAGACGGTAATCATGATGCGCTTGAGATCTACCCCATCGCGCACATGCGGTTCGGAAACCGTAACTTTACTGGGCGTGTAAAAAATCGTATCCACAGCTTCATACAGTGGATGCATTTTTTCGTAGCGACCGCCTTTGGCAAAATGCGGCGCTATGTCGTCCAGAACCCGGCGTAATCCCATAAATCGCTTACCTTAACCTTCCTTCTCGATGCGCGTCAGATTGTCTCGCAGTATCGGACCATACTCATATTTGCCGGGGCAGACATAGCTGCACAGGGCCAGGTCTTCTTCGTCCAGTTCCAGCGCACCAAGTTGCTGTGCGGCTTCAATGTCACCGACAATCAGTGAGCGCAGCAACTGGGTCGGCAGAATATCCAGGGGCATGACACGCTCGTAACTGCCCACCGGCACCATCGCCCGGTTGCTGCCATTGGTAGTGGTAGAGAAATTGAAGCGATGACCGCGAAACAGTGCCGACAGGTAAATGCCAAGGGCTGAATGTCGGTTTACTCCGGGCGACATATAGCCCATGAACGGGCGTTCGCGTCCCTCGCGCAGCACTGATACCTGCAGGTGGTAGCGACCAAGGTAGGCCTCGGCACCACGGGCAGTTCTGCCGCTCAACACCGAACCGGAGATGATCCGGTTTTCTGCCGGCTGCAATTCACCCGCCACCAGCTCATCGAGGTTTGCGCCCAGCCGGGTTTGCAGCAGCCGCGGATTCTCGACCTGCGGACCAGCCAGGGAAATAATCCGGCTGACATCCAGTTTCCCACTGCTGATCAGCCGACCGACAGCGATCACGTCCTGGTAATTGATGCTCCAGGCGACACGGCCAGAACTCACCGGCTTGAGGAAATGCATATGCGTACCGGTCAGGCCGGCCGGATGGGGACCGACGAATGTTTCCTGTCGAACATTGTCAGCGAATGCGGCTTTTTCCAGCAATGCTGATGAGGTCTTGTCGCCGCATACATAAAGTCCCTCTGCGGAGATGCGTGCCAGCACGTTCACACCGCGAACAAAATCGCTCAATGCCGCCTGAATAATTCCTGCCGGTTCCACTGCCAGTGGGTTGCTGTCCATCGCATTGACGAATATCGCTGTTGGCCGGGTCGCCGGATCCGGCACCTTGCTGTACGGACGGGTGCGCAAGGCGGTCCAGAGACCAGAGTCGACCAGCATGCGGATGACTTCGTCTTCGGGAATCTGTGCAGGCGCTGTGTCAGGGTAGGACTTGAATTGAACCTCGTCGCTCCCGTCAAGCTCTATGACTACCGACTGCAGGGAACGTTTTTCACCACGATTGATCGCCGCGACAATGCCACATCCTGGCGCGGTATATTTGACCTGGGGATTCTTCTTGTCGGTGAACAGCAGTTGACCCAGCTTGACCCTGTCACCGACCTTGACCGTCATGGTCGGCTTCATGCCCACGTAGTCCCGCCCCAGAATTGCTACCGAACGGGTACTATTGCATTCGCCGATCTGCTGCCTGGGAGTTCCCGCAATTGGCAAATCAAGACCGC
>JBBDXV010000477.1:0-10824 GCA_040902165.1 Pseudohongiellaceae bacterium | reverse complement strand
CGCAGCTCAATCAGATGATCAACGAGGGTAAGTTCCTTCCCGTCTTCAGCTGAGCTTGTCTTTAGCGTCGGTATCTTTTTTGGTGTCAACATCAGCCTGAATTATTCCTGCTTCAACTTCTTTGGCAGCTTCACCTGCTTTTCTGCCCATTTCGCTCGCGAGTGAGACTGCTTCACTCATTTCATCTCCAAGCTCTTTATGCGTCCGCTTTACATTTTCGACTTCTTCAAGAATGGATTCATTGTGAAGTTGTCTTCTTATTTCGTCGGCGTTTAATTCCTGTTCGATCTCCGCCTTGATCTTGTGAAAGCTGCGGCGGAAACGACCTATCCATAATCCTCCGGTTTTAACCGCGCCAGGCAGCCGCTCTGGCCCGATCACAAGCAGTGCGACAACGAATATGATCAGTAGCTCGAATGGACCTACATTAAACATAGATTGGAACCAGTGTCTGGCGGGAAGGCAGTATCAATCACTGCCAGTCGGTAAACAGGTGAACAAATGCTATTTGTCTTCAGGTTTTTCTGCTTTTGCAGCGTTTGATTCGTCTTCGCCGGCGTTCGACTCGTTGGCGTCCTTGTCCTTTCCTTCGCCGTCACGCATGGCCGTTTTGAAACCCTTGAGCGCACCGCCCAGATCGGAACCCAGGCTGCGAAGTTTCTTGGTGCCGAACAGCATTACCACGATCAGCAATATGATCAAAAGTTGCCAGATGCCTATACCGCCGAAACCCATGACTTACCTCCAGAGATTATTTGCCCCGGGATGCTTTTTCCGCGAGGCCGGATATGTTAAAGCGTTTTTGCAGTTCCTCCAACACCTGTTCCGGTCCAAGCTCCAGATAACTGAGCATTACCAGGGTGTGAAACCACAAGTCCGCTGTTTCCTTGATGACCGATTCACTATTTCGCTCTGTTGCGTTATTGGCATGTTCCTTGGCCGCCAATATGGTTTCGGTGGCTTCTTCGCCAATTTTCTCCAGAATTTTGTTGATGCCTTTTGCGTACAGGCCGGCGACATAGGATTCATCGCTATTGGCAGATTTTCTCTGCTCAAGAATGACGGCCAGTTGCTGCAGTACGTCCGACATAAATAATGGTTTCTTTTCCCGAATGATGGAGTTTCAGCGACTTTGGTACAGGGTATCCGGATCCACCAGTACCGGATCCACTGTCACCCAGGTATTGGCATCCAGCTTTTGGAAAAAGCAACTCTCTCTGCCGGTATGGCAGGCGGCCTCGCCGACCTGTTCCACCACGAAGCAAAGGGAATCATTGTCGCAGTCCAGATACACATCCACAAGTTTCTGGATATTTCCCGATTCCTCACCCTTGCGCCACAAACGGTTACGTGAACGTGACCAGTACACCGCCCGCCGCTCCGAAACTGTGAGCCTGAGCGCCTCCCGATTAACCCAGGCCTGCATAAGAACACGGCCACTTCGGGCTTCCTGGGTGACAACCGGCGCCAGGCCTTGTTCGTTCCAGTGAATCTGATCAAGATAGCTGCTAGCCATGACGTCCGGCTTCATTGCCCTGCAGGATGAAAGTTTGTCGATTATAAGCGTTTGTCGCAGCAATGGTACTTCAAGGACGGATCGCCAGGAGCATTATTCCGACTCCCACGAGTAACAAGGACAACAATGGCAATCCGCTGTTCCAATCAGGGTTCGGAAAAACAGCTGTTACAAGCGCTGCGCCAAGTGCCAATGATCCGACCACGGTCAGGCGCCGTCTCACCGACTTTCGGTGAGTCGTTTGTTCATCCATGCGCCGTTGCATGGTGTTGTTGATTTCAACCAGCTGCTGATTCCGGGTAATCGCATCGATAACCAGTCGAGGTAAATCGGGAAGCTGGTGTAGCCAATCTGGAATATTCTCTTTAACCCGGTTGAACAAGGTAACCGGACTGAGTCGCCGGCGATTCCAGTTTTCCAGAAAGGGCATTGCTGTCTGCCAAAGATCCAACTCAGGATATAGCTGCCGACCAAGGCCCTCAACATTGAGCAATGTCTTTTGCAACAACACCAGAGATGGCTGTACTTCCATATTGAATCGACCTGCGGTCCGAAAGAGTTGAACCAGCAGATGTCCAAAGGAAATGTCCTTTAACGGCCTTTCAAAAACCGGCTCACAGACCGTACGCATTGCGGCTTCAAATTCATGGACAGGTGTCTCTCTCGGCACCCAGCCACATTCAACATGCAGCTGTGCAACTTTTCGATAGTCGCGCTTAAAGATCGCCAACAGGTTTCTGGCAAGGTATAACTGATCTTCCTGGTTCAGTGAGCCAATAATCGCGCAGTCTACAGCGATATACTGCGGTTGTTCGGGATTGTTCATTGCAACGAAAATATTTCCAGGGTGCATATCGGCATGGAAAAAACTGTGATCAAACACCTGAGTAAAGAATATCTCTACGCCGGTTTCCGCAAGCTTTTTCAGGTTGATTCCGTATGCTTTCAGCGCCGCAACATCCGATACCGGGATGCCATGAATGCGCTCCATTACCAGAATATTGCTGCGTGTATAATCCCAATACACTTTAGGCACATAGAGTACTGGAGACCCTTCAAAGTTGCGCCGCAACAAACTTGTATTCGCACCTTCAGACAAAAGATCAAGTTCATCCAGAATGACTTTTTCGTAATCCCTGATAACTGCAACCGGTTTTAACCTTTTTCCGATGGCTATATTTCCTTCAATGAAAACCGCGATCCATTTCAGCAGTGCAATATCTGCCCTGATGGTTTTCTCGATGCCCGGACGAATAACCTTGACTACAACTTCTTCGCCGGTGATCAGCGTTGCGGCATGCACCTGGGCTACCGAGGCTGACGCCAGAGGTACACTGTCCAGGCTGGAAAATATCCGGGACACAGGCTGCCCCAGAGATTCCTGCACCAGTGTCGTTATGTCGGGACTGCTAAACGGAGGAACCCTGTCTTGCAACGCCTGCAACTCATCCGCTGTTTCCGGGTCAAGAAAATCACGGCGAGTTGAAAGCAACTGACCAAACTTTATAAAGATTGGTCCGAGCTCCTGAAGAGCCAGCCGTAAGCGCACAGGTTTAGGCAGATTTCGCGCAGAGCCTGCCACCCAGGGCAGGCTGTACAGACTGAACAACAGGCGCGGAAACAGGGAAAGATGTTGTGGTTCAAGAAATTCGTCCAGCCGGTACTTGGCAGCCACATTGAGTATCTTGAAAAGGCGTAAGGAACGGGCCACGATCAGTCGCCCGCCAGCCGGTTCTCAAGTTGTCGTTTTCTGGCTTCC
Organism: Pseudohongiellaceae bacterium; assembly: GCA_040902165.1. Taxonomy (GTDB): domain Bacteria; phylum Pseudomonadota; class Gammaproteobacteria; order Pseudomonadales; family Pseudohongiellaceae; genus NORP240. The sequence continues at coordinate 7,549 of JBBDXV010000477.1, read as the reverse complement.
AATCGGTCCAGTTGCAGCCGCATTGCATCCAGGCGCAGGGCAAAGGACTCCACTTCTGTCGCTGACGGCGAAACCCTGGCCTCTTCGTGTATATATTCATCCACGCTGTTCCTGACTGCTGAAACTACATGGCGTGACCACTGGCCAAGCCGTCGTATCGATGATTCAAGCTGACCGGTAGCAGCATGGCCCAGTACCAGGGAAAACAGTTCTTGCCAGTTTATCTCCATATCAGAAAAGATACGGTAAATTTCCTGAACAAAAAAACTGTCACCACTTACCTCCAGTCCCCTGGCAGTCAGTGGAGTTTCTGTTGGCTTGTCAAGCAGGATCTTTAACAGCTCACTGGCTTTCGCGCTTACCTTTCCGTCAACTTTTTCTTCATTGACAGAACATAGGCGAACGCCATTGGCAAGAAATACGACGTACAGGGTCAATGTCGGCATTCGCGATTCAATTTCCAGAATCTTTCCTTCATAAGCTGCCAGTAGCCGCTGACTATGTTGATCAGCTTCCAGACAGCGATTCAAAATGCTTTCAAAAGGAAGCAACACAGCTGTTTGCAGACTCGTATTCAAGCTTTGTTCCTCTTTGGTTTCCACATTGCTCAGCTCGAATGCTTCTTGAACCCGACATGAACGGCACAGATACCACCCATTACATTGTGGTAACGGGTGTCAAAAAAACCGGCGGTGTTCATCATATCTTTTAAAGCTTCCTGATCCGGATGCACGCGGATCGATTCAACCAGATATCTATAGCTATCTCCATCGCCGGTCACGATCTTTCCAGCAACAGGCCAGAGCTTGGACCAGGCCTGATATACCTTGTCGAGCAGCGGGTTCACCGGCCTGGAGAATTCCAGAATCAATGCCCGACCGCCCGGCTTTAGAACCCTGTACATGGATCGAAGCGCTGCGTCCTTGTCGGTAACATTGCGCAAACCGTAAGCAATGCAAATACAATCGAAAGAGTTTTCACTGAAAGGCAGAGACTCGGCATTGAGAAGTGTGTATACAACATTCGAGGCAGAGCCTTTGTCGATAATACGATCCCTGCCTACCTTCAACATCGATTCATTGATATCCGCCAGCACCACACAACCTTCGTTGCCGACCAATGGCGAAAATTGCAGACTGAAATCTCCGGTGCCACCAGCAAGATCCAATACCGTCTGACCTGGACGCAGTGCGCTGAGTTCGGTCGTGAATCGCTTTATCAGACGATGCGTGCCAAGGGACATGATATCGTTCATCACGTCGTAGTTACCTGCCACCGAATGGAAGACGCCTGCTACCAGTTTCGCTTTTTCCGTCACCGGTACCTGTCGGAATCCAAAGTTCGTGGTTTGCTCCGCGTCCTGCTTGTCATTCATGATGGACCTCTGAAGTGGTGGCGCGTTATTCCCGGTCACCGAGGGGTTGTATGGTAATCACTTGCGTATCCGGTGGCAACGGATCGCGACTCGCCTTTGCCTGTCTGAGTCTGGCAAGGTAATTGCGCCACAGCTTTTCCCGGTTTATTGCCAGATCGTAGAGGTATTCCCAACTGTAGATACCGGTATCATGACCATCGTCAAAGCTCAGTTTTATTGCGTAATTACCGACCGTTTCAATCTTGCTGACATTCACCTTGCGTTTGCCGGTCTGCAGAATTTCCTGCCCGCGCCCGTGTCCCCTTACTTCGGCAGACGGAGAATGGACCCGCAAATACTCGGCAGTAAACTGTTGCGAATCTCCACCAGGATAGACAAGCTCAAGCACAGCCGATTTCCGGTGCAGCTTGATTTCTGTTGGTGTGTAGGTTTCAGGCATGGAAAGATTCCCTAAAGAATGAATCGACTCAGATCTTCATCTTTTGCCAGTTCATCAAGTTGGGAATCAACATAGGCTGCATCAATGGTGAGTTCGTCACCTCCGCCGGCACCCATATCAGCTGCTGCATAGGAAACATTTTCCAGGAGACGTTCCATAACTGTGTGTAATCGGCGCGCACCAATGTTTTCCGTACGCTCGTTAACCTGCCAGGCAATCTCCGCAATCCTTCTGATGCCGTCCTTGGTGAATCGCAGTTTCAGATTCTCGGTTCCAAGCAAGGCTTGATATTGTTCCGTAAGGGAGGCGTTAGGCTCCTCAAGAATTCTTTCAAAATCATTGGCAGTAAGCGCGTTGAGTTCAACCCTTATCGGCAACCGTCCCTGAAGCTCAGGAATGAGATCAGAAGGCTTGGACAAATGAAACGCACCGGAGGCTATGAAAAGTATATGGTCGGTTCTTACACTGCCATATTTTGTGCTGATCGTGCACCCTTCAATGAGTGGCAACAAGTCCCTTTGCACACCTTCCCGTGAAACGCCCACAGAGCCAGTGTCATGATGACTGGTAACCTTGTCAATTTCATCAATAAAGACAATACCGGTTTGCTCGGTCGCCTGCACCGCCCGGTTTTTGATGTCATCGTCGTTGATCAGTTTTGAAGCTTCCTCATCTTTCAAAACCTTCAGTGCCTGCAACACAGTCATACGCCGAGTGCGTTTTCGCCCGCTGTTCATGCTGGAGAACATGCTTTTAAGTTGACTGGTCATTTCTTCCAGTCCTGGCGGAGCCATGATTTCGACGCCGGTTACAGAGTCAGCAACCTTTATTTCGATTTCCTTGTCATTCAAGTCGCCCTGGCGTAATTTCTTGCGAAACAATTGTCTGGTTGTCGAGTGGGAGTCGGTTGATTCTGTACTTTCCGGACGAGCCTGCGGCAGCAGTACATCCAAAATCCTTTCTTCGGCCATGTCTTCAGCAAGATGCTGGACTTTTTTGATTTCTTCCTCGCGCAACATCTTTACGGCGAAATCAACAAGATCGCGAACGATGGAGTCCACGTCGCGACCGACGTAACCGATCTCGGTAAACTTCGTAGCTTCAACCTTGATAAACGGCGCGTGAGCAAGCTTTGCAAGGCGACGTGCAATTTCAGTTTTGCCTACTCCGGTTGGTCCGATCATTAGAATGTTCTTTGGAGTAATTTCATTGCGCATTGTTTCATCCAGCTGCATACGCCGCCAGCGATTACGCAGTGCGATTGCGACAGCACGCTTGGCAGCCTGCTGTCCAACGATATGTTTATCCAGTTCCGAGGTGATTTCCCTTGGAGTCATGATCGACATTACAGTCATCCTTTGTATTGATTCATCCCGACTAGCTTAATTCCAACGTCTCGATGGTAAAATTCTGATTCGTGTACACGCAAATACTCCCCGCAATCTTCAAGCTTTGTTCGACAATGTGACGTGCGTCAAGATCAGTGTTGGTGACCAATGCTCTGGCGGCTGCCAGTGCAAATGGTCCACCTGAACCTATCGCCATGATTGAATCCTCAGGCTCAATGACATCCCCGTTACCCGATATGATCAGTGACGCTTCAGCGTCTGCGACAACCAGTAACGCCTCAAGGCGTCGCAGGCTTCGCTCGGTGCGCCACAATTTCGCAAGTTCAACAGCTGCCCGCATCAATTTTCCATGATGCTTGTCCAGTTGTTCTTCGAATCGTTCAAAGAGTGTAAAAGCATCAGCAGTTCCGCCGGCAAACCCGGCAATCACCTGATCTTTGTACAAGCGTCTCACCTTACGCGCATTACCCTTTAATATCGTATTTCCCTGACTGACCTGGCCATCTCCGCCTATCACAACCAGATTGCCGCGTCTTACCGAGACGATAGTCGTACCTTTGAATTGCTCCACTGATTTCTCCACGATATTGCTGCGAGGGAGTTACGGTATCACATTCCTGATTCAACCGGAGAATGGCAGGCAGGAACGGTGTTGATTGGGGGTTCGGACGCGCAAATTCAAGAGACAAACGGTTTATCGGAGAGTGGTTAGACTGATTCGTGTGTTCGGGATATTGCTGGCATTAAGAATTCGTTCCGCCTGCACAATTTGTCCCCGGTTGCTGAACGGTCCGGATTGAACCAGGTACAGGGTTCGACCGGTACGCGGTTCGTCTTTGACGACTGCGGGTAGTTCCAGGGCTTCAATTCTGGTGCGCAGGCTATCGGCGTTCGAGCGTCGCTCGAAAGCACCAATCTGCAACATATAAAGTCCTTCAATCTCACCGGGAGGCACTTCGGTTTCCGCCGCCGACTCAATTTCCACCGGAGTCGCGTTCACAATCACTTCGTAACCGGGCAGTGTGCTGTAAAACTCAAGCTGCAACTGGTTTGCCGCGTCGGCTATCTCTTCGTCTGCACCTATACCGGTTGAATTTATGGCTTCCGGTCGGGAAGCGATTGCGACCTGTTCGGATTGCAAGGTTGATTGCAGCGGTGGGACATTGCCGGAGAGGTACAACAGAACACAGGCAAATACACCCACAGCGATGCCTGTCAAGATTCCGGTGAACAACAGGCTCCAGGCCGGAGGCGAGACAATCTGCTTCTTGTCCAGCAGGGGTTCGGGTCTTATCTTGGCAAAATCCTGTACCACTTATCTGCATCCTTCTACATCTGGTGCCAGTGAAACCAGTTGGGGAGTATAACCTGCCGCAGCGCATTAAACGTCATCACACATATCGGTAACCGGCATTGACGCTTTACTTTCAGATCAGATCAAGCGGGTCTACATCAACAGACCAACGTACCTTTTTTGCCAGTTTCAGCTGCTCTATTTCAGGAGTTACCGCAGCAAGCAAACTCTGCAGACTGGTTCGATTCCCAGCCTGTAATAGCAATTGCATCCTGTAGCGCCCGGCTTTTCTTTCCATCGGAGCGGGAACCGGACCACTGACGACAGTCCGGGCGCTGCCACTGCGGTTTTTCCCGGATTGCTCAAGCATATTTCGAATTTCCTGAAGGAATTCAGCTGGCAGTCTGATATCACCGGCTTCCGCTCTGTACAAGGCAAGATGGCTGAAGGGGGGCATCGAGGCGCTCCTGCGATCTTCAAGCAGCAGGCCTGCGGTGGCATGATAATCCTGCCGGATGAGGCTCTGTAATATGGGATGGGCTGGATGGCGTGTTTGAATAATGACTTCACCTGGTCGGCTCGCACGGCCGGCCCGTCCAGCCACCTGAAACAGCAATTGCACCATTTGCTCCTGGCCACGGAAGTCCGGGCTGAACAATCCGGCGTCGGCATCCAGGACGGCGACCAGAGTCACATTGGGGAAATGATGTCCTTTGGCCAACATTTGCGTACCGACCAGAATGCAGGGCTTGCCACTTTCAACCTGGCGCAGGATAGCCTGCAGGCTATCCTTGCGGCGAGTGGAGTCACGGTCCATGCGAATTACCGGGAAACCGGTGAATCTTTGCTGCAAAAACAGCTCGGTTTTTTCAGTTCCCATTCCCCTGGTCGCCAGTTTTTTGCTGCCGCATTGAGAGCAAGAGCGAGGAATGGCCAGTTGTAATTCGCAATGGTGACAACGCAACAGGGGTGGATTGCGGTGGACAGTCAACTGTACATCGCATCGATTGCACTCGAAAACCCAGCCGCAATCGCAACAGTAAAGTGCGGGGGCAAAACCACGTCTGTTGATGAACACAAGCGCCTGATTTCCGCTTTCCAGAGTACTTTGCAATAACGCTGTCAGGCGAACTGAAAAGCCGTTGAGCAGTTCACTACAGGAAATGTCCTCCAGCCGAATTATCGGCTTCTCGGCCGCGCCGGCGCGCTCTGGCAACACCAGATGTACAAATTTTCCTGACAAGGCATTGTGCAGGGATTCCAGTGCCGGCGTGGCTGAACCCAGAATGACAGGTACATTTTCCTCCCGTCCTCTGACAATGGCGAGATCACGTGCTGAGTAGCGAAAACCTTCCTGCTGCTTAAAGGACAGGTCATGCTCTTCATCAACGACAATCAGGCCGGGATTTTTCAGAGGGGTGAATATTGCCGATCGCGTCCCGATCACAATGGCGGCCTCGCCTTTGTATGCCTTATACCAGTTGTTATATCTCTCGGTTTCATTGAGACCGGAATGCAGGATTGCCAGTTCGCAGTTGAATCGCTCACGAAACCGGCTGATGGTTTGCGGGGTTAATCCTATTTCCGGCACCAGCACCAGCGCCTGCGATCCGTTGGCTATCACCCTTTCAATAACCTGCAGATAGACTTCGGTCTTGCCGCTTCCGGTTACACCATCCAGCAGAAAGCAGCCAAACTGACCGAGGGCATTTGCCAGCGCAGAGATTGCCTTTTGTTGGTTTTCGTTTGGCTCGGCTGCGGCACCGGTTTCTCTGTGTTCCTTTGCCTGTTCAGAGTTCGAATTTGGAACTGGCATAATTCGCTTGCTGATGTGTCCGCTTGTCTCCAGTTGTTTCAACAGTGCAGGATTGAATCCTGCAGCTTCAATGTTGGTCTGGGACAGCGGTCCGCGCTCAAGCAGTAGTTGCAGAAGCGCCTGTTGACGGTGCGCCCGGTTTGACAATGGAACTATTGGGGGCTGATTCACCACTTCCCATAGTTTCGTTCCGAAACCTGTAGCAGTTGGTATGCGCCTGAGTCTGGGCGGCAGAATAGCCGAGAATACATCTCCCGGAGGATGCTGATAATATCTCGCCGCCCACAGAAATACCTGCATCAATGCATTTGAGAAAAGTGGCTTCTCGTCGAGCACCGAGATTGCGCATCTGATTTTTCGTTGGTCTATTTCGCTGCTTGTTTCAATTTCCAGCAAAACTCCAACAACCCTTCTTTTGCCGAAAGGAACCAGTAATCGCATTCCGGGAGTGAGCGCTTCCCAGTCATTGCTGTTACTTCCGGCGGGAGGCCAGTAGTCAAATATCCTGCGTAGTGGTGATGGTATCGCCAGCCTTAATACCGGCTTTTCTTTCAACGTGTTTGCAGCCAACATGGAATAAGAGGTGACCCGGAGAAATGCAGGAATAGAAACCAATCGCCCCATGGTAATTACAAAGCAGGTTGCGTACAACCAAGCGTTATCTGTCTCTGTGGCTTGAATTGGGTAATGGTTTATACTCCTCGGTCCTGCAAGTCGGGGGCTTGGGTGTATCCTCGAATTTGTCGATCGAAAGGAGTGTTTTGAAATGGGCATTAAGTCAATTCCAAAAGAACTGGCTGAAGCCAGAAAACTGATCGACCAGATTGATGAGGATCTGGTGGGTTTGCTGGCTCGACGGTTTGCACTGACGCGTCAGGTTGGAATGCTTAAGGCGGCCAATAGCCTCGATGCCGTGGATCCGGACCGCGAGGCCCGCAAACTCGAAACGATGCAGGCCCTGGCCCAGGCCCAAAATCTAAACCCCAAGCTGGTAACGGATATATTTGCCCAGATCATGGCAGAAGCTGTGCGCAACCACCGGCGCCTCAAGGGCGTCCGCTAATTTAAGCGGATCCGGCCTGTTGCGTCCGACCATCCTTCTGGTAGAATGCACGCCCTTCCGGCCGGAGCAAGCAGTTTCCGCGCCGAATATAGGTATACCGACGTGGTACCAGGGGGTCCGGCCAGACCGGGATCTTGAGTGGCGACGTCCGACGGAGGCTTGAAAATGAAACCTGAGATTCACCCGAATTACGCACCTATCAAGGCAACCTGC
>JBBDXV010000476.1:0-1622 GCA_040902165.1 Pseudohongiellaceae bacterium | reverse complement strand
CTGGTAGCGGGTTTCTGCCCACAATGTCAGCACCAGCAGATGCAGGCTGGCCGCTTCCAGCCAGGGCCGAAGCGCGACATTGCCGCGCAATATCCAGGTAGCGGTGGCCGCCAGCGCAGTAGCCCCGCCATAGGTCCATAAGGACCAGTGCAGGTCAGAGGGATAGGTGAGAAGCCAGGGATTCAGGGTAAGGCGAATCACTATGATCGCCAGCACCACCTTTAACAAAATACCCAGTTTCGGCTGATCGAAGCGCTGAATCACAAATGCCAGCGATACCAGTTGCGCCGCCAGCGCCAGGGTCAGGCCTGCCTCGCGCACCATGATGGCCACGGCCAGCGAATAAGCGAAATGGCCGGCCAGAATCAACCAGACTGCGTACTGGGTGTGGATGGATATAAGCGATTCTCTGTCCTGCAAATTGACCCGCCAGGCAGCCAGGGCGAGGTAGATCACACCGAGCACGACGGACACGGTGCCCCACAATATCGACTCGGACAGATCAGTTACCAGCAGATAACCCAGCGCCAGCCAGAACAGCGGCACCAGGATGGCCAGCACCGCCCAGAGAAAATTTCGGGCACCAGAATAGAGGTTACGCAGGGACAAGGAAAAGTAGAGGAACGTCATCCAGCCGGCATACACAAGAAACTGTGACTGGTCCGGTCCGGTAAAGCCGGCAAGCCGGAATACGGTACTGAGATCCAGGCATAACAGAAACCAGGCCAGCCCCTGTACCGCCAGTGACAAAGCCGGCAACCATAACAAGGATTCCCTGTTACCGGCGGCCACCAGCAATACAGCAACAAGCGGGGTCCAGTAATAGATTGCAGAAGTGATCGAATCTTCCGCAAGGATAGACAGACCGAAGGCAATAATGACCAGCACCAGCGAATGAACCAGTGGTGCCTGCTGTACTGACTTTGCCCGTGCCCAGGCAGCATCTTTAAGTCCTCCGGTTCCCGGTGGATCAGCCTTGCGTAACAGCCAGTCCCAGGTCGGCATTGCCAGATAAAGATAGGCCAGTGCAAACAGATAAAATCCCCTGAATCCATCGGCCGTCGGCGATGTCAGAGACAAAAACCACCAGCCCAGAGACCCGGCCAGCATATAGGCCCATAACCAGGGCCGGTATACATAGTGCATCAACAGAATTGCCGAGGCAGTGATAATCAGACTATAGCCATAAAGCCCGAGAATGCTGTCACTGCCGGTATCTACCAACAGCGGTACAACATAGGCACCGAGGATACCGAGAATCGCCAGCACCGGACCGTGCAGGACTGCCAATGCCATGGTTGCCAGGGAAACCAGTGCCAACAGCGCAAATACCAGCCAGGGCGGCAACAACTGGTAAAGCAACAATGCTGCCAGCAAGGCGGCATACAACATACTGCTGGCACCCCCCGCCAGCGCAGCAAAGGCGAGGTAATTGCCGCGATAGCGTCGACCCCATTCGGCCACACCGTGAAGTACAAGTCCGCTGAGAATGCTCAATGCAACTCTTGCGGCTGGACCCAGCAAACCCTGTTCAATGGAGTAGCGCACCATGAAAATGCCTGCCAGACCGATCGAGATTCCGCCGAGCCAGACCATCCACTGTTCTTTTAATCGCTCCAGTA
>JBBDXV010000475.1:2150-10953 GCA_040902165.1 Pseudohongiellaceae bacterium | reverse complement strand
AGACCGCTCTCCACCGCCTCCAGAATAGAATCTTTGCAAAATGCCGCAGGTACGTAGATGACCGAGGCATCTGCGCCGGTTTCATCCACTGCTTCTTTTACCGTGTTGAAAACCGGGAGACCGAGATGGGATTGACCGCCTTTGCCGGGAGTGACGCCTCCTACCATCTGCGTACCGTATTCAATCGCCTGTTCTGAATGGAAAGTCCCCTGCGCTCCGGTAAATCCCTGACAGATGACTCGAGTTGATTTGTTTACCAGAATACTCATCGAATACCTCCGGCGGCAGTAACAACTTTTTCTGCGGCATCGGACAAACTTGTGGCGGCAATGATGTTCAAACCACTCTGACTTAGAACATTTCGGCCAATGTCCGCACGATTTCCTTCAAGACGAACGATTACCGGCACTTTAACTCCGACCTCTTGCACTGCGCCGATCACACCTTCAGCGATCAGATCACAACGAACAATGCCGCCAAAAATATTGACCAGCACGGCTCTGACTTTTTCATCGGAAAGTATAATTTTGAAAGCCTCGGTAACTCTTTCTTTGGTTGCCCCACCCCCTACATCCAGAAAATTTGCCGGTTTGCCGCCATAAAGCTGCACGATATCCATAGTACCCATTGCCAACCCTGCACCATTTACCATGCAACCGATATTGCCATCCAGCGCAACATAATTAAGATCCCACTTTGCCGCCAATGCCTCACGTTCATCATCCTGACTGGGATCATGCATCTCCCGCAGCCGCGGTTGCCGGAAAAGTGCATTGCCATCAACATTGATCTTGGCATCCAGACAGTGCAATACACCAGCTTTGGTAATGACCAGCGGGTTCACTTCAAGCAGGGACAGATCCAGTTCCTGAAACAGTTTGGCCAGGCCGAGGAACAGGCTGGTAAACTGTTTAATCTGCTCTCCCTGCAAACCCAGTGCGAAAGCAATTTGTCGCGCCTGATAAGGCTGGGCACCGCAGAGCGGATCAATACTTGCCTTTAGAATTTTCTCCGGCGTCTCGCTGGCGACTTTTTCAATTTCGACGCCCCCTTCGGTCGAGGCCATGAAGACGATGCGCCGTGTGGCACGATCAACCACTGCGCCAAGATAAAGTTCTCTGGCGATATCGGTGCAGGTTTCCACAAGAATTTTGCTTACCGGCTGTCCATTTGCATCAGTCTGGTAGCTAACCAGGTTTTTACCCAACCAACGTTGCGCAAATTCCAGTATTTCATTCTTGCTGGAGACCAGCTTCACACCGCCAGCTTTGCCGCGGCCACCGGCGTGGACCTGGACCTTTACCACCCAGCGATCACCGCCAATGCTTTCCGCCGCAGCCACTGCTGCTTCCGGGGTGTCTACTGCCAGTCCTTTGGAAACCGGCAATCCATAATCGGCAAATAACTGCTTTGCCTGATACTCATGTAAGTTCATTGAAAATCCACCGTGAAGTTAATATTGGTCTGGTATCAGCGAGACGAAGAGGGATCAGCGTTTCTTGCGGTTGCCTATATGGATGGCATGACCGTTGGCTGATAACGCAGCTTCGTGAACGGCTTCGGAGAGAGTCGGGTGTGAGAACATCGTCAGCCCCAGGTCTTCCGCACTGGCACTGAATTCCATAGCAATGACTATTTGCTGCAAAAGGTCAGCGGCACTCGGGCCGATAATATGACAGCCAAGGACGCGATCCGACTGCGAATCGGCCAGGATTTTTACCAGACCTTCTGATTCATTGGCGGCCAATGCCCGGCCATTGGCGGCAAACGGAAAAGTACCCGTGTTGAATTCTATGCCGTCGGCTTTCAGCTGCTCTTCATTTTTTCCAACCCATGCTATTTCCGGGTGGGTATAGATAACCGAGGGAACCAGCGCGTAATTTACCTGGGTTTTTTTGCCGGCAAGTCGTTCCGCCACCATGACGCCCTCTTCCATACCCTTGTGCGCCAGCATCGGACCGCGCACTACATCGCCAACTGCAAAAATACCTTCAATGCTGGTCGCGCATTGGTCGTTCACTTTAATGAATCCGCGTTCATCCAGTTCAATTCCGACTGAGCTGTCGAACAGATCGCGGGTATAGGGATGTCGACCGACGGCAACGATAAGTTTGTCGAACTCCAGAGACTGTTCCTTGCCGCCCTCACTGAATTGCACGGTGACGACAGACTTTTTCCCGTTTTTACCGATCTTGCTGCCGGTTACCTTTGCGCCCAGCTGGATATGCAGGCCCTGGGCGCTGAAAATCTTGAGAGCCTCTTTGGCCAGTTGCCGATCCAGCATGGGTAAAAACCCATCAAGTGCTTCGAGAATTGTTACCTTGGCACCGAGTCGTGCCCATACGCTGCCCAACTCCAGTCCGATTACGCCGGCACCGATAACACCAAGTCGCTCCGGCACTTCCGGGAATTCAAGCGCACCGGTAGAGTCAACGATCGTTGTACGATCAAAAGGAGTCGGCGGGATTTCGACCGGCACGGAGCCGGCCGCAATAATGATATTAGTACTATCCAGCACTTCCTGTTTACCATCATGACCGGTAACTGTTACCTGTGTGCGACTGGTTACTTTTGCGGTGCCGGCGATACCTTCTACCTTGTTGCCGGCAAACAGGCTTTTGATCCCGCCGGTAAGCTGGCCGACGATTTTGTTTTTTCTGGCGATCATGGTCGGCACATCAATTCCCACTTTGCCTGCCGTGATTCCGTGCACTTTGAGACCGTGATTTGCTTCGCTAAACCGGTATGAGGAATCCAACAGTGCCTTTGAGGGAATGCAGCCGGTATTCAGGCAGACACCGCCATAGATCGGTTTTTTGTCTTCACTGTGCCATTTTTCAATACAGGCTGTCTTGAATCCAAGTTGCGCACATCGGATCGCTGCAACATAACCTGCAGGTCCTGAGCCGATTACCACTACATCAAATTGTCTTCCCATAACAAACTCTCTAAGTATATCCCTGGTTATATTTCCAACAGGATTCGTGCCGGATCTTCCAGAATCTCCTTGACCGTTACCAGAAACTGGACCGCCTCCTTGCCGTCTATCATTCGGTGATCATAGGAAAGTGCCAGATACATCATCGGCAGGATTCTGACTTCACCTTCGACAGCCATCGGACGGTCCTGAATCTTGTGCATTCCGAGAATGGCGGTCTGAGGCGGATTGAGAATCGGCGTTGACAACAAAGAGCCAAATACACCGCCATTGGAAATCGTAAATGTGCCGCCCGTCATTTCCTCTATGGCCAGTTTGCTGTCGCGGGCTTTTTCGCCGAATTCGCGAATGCGTCGCTCGATTTCCGCTAGCCCCATATGATCCGCATTACGCAATACCGGAACCACCAAACCACGCGGAGAAGAAACGGCAACACCGATATCCTGATACCCATGGTAGACGATATCGGTACCATCTACCGAAGCATTGACTGCAGGGAAGCGCTTGAGCGCCTCAACACAGGCGCGCACGAAAAATGACATCATCCCCAGGCGTGTTCCGGCATGGGTTTTCTCAAACTGATCCTTGTAACGGTTTCTCAAGTCCATCACCGAATGCATGTTCACTTCGTTGAACGTTGTCAGCATGGCTGTTGATTGAGCAGCATGTAACAGGCGCTCCGCCACTTTCGCCCGTAACCGACTCATCGGTACCCGCTCTTCTATACGACCGCCAGCCCCTGTGTCGGCATGGAATTTTGGCTGTGAATCCCGCCGCACGGCTCCTCCGGATGCGGCAGTGGCGATGAAACTGGTGACATCCTCCTTGGTGATACGGCCATCTTTACCACTTCCCTTGATATCACTAAGGGCTAGCTTGTTTTCTTCCAGGATTTTCCTGGCGGCCGGACTCGCAATGGGTTCTCCTTCAACCCCTGGTGTCGGAGTTGGGCTGACCGCAACTTCCTCTTTGTCCTTGTTCGTTGTGGTGATTTTGCCTGTTTCTTTCGCTGGGCTTTTTGCTGCTTCTTTGGTTGCCTGTTCGGCAACAACTCCCAGGGCCTCATTGCTGACGATGGTGTCTCCTTCGTTTTTGAATATCTCTTTAAGTACACCATCTATCGGCGATACGACTTCGATGACAACCTTGTCAGTCTCAATGTCTACCAGTAGCTCGTCACGCTTTACCGCATCACCGACATTTTTGTGCCAACTCGCAATCGTACCGTCAGGAACGGATTCAGGTAGCGCGGGGGCCTTGATTTCGATGGTCATGTTAATTTCCTTTCCGGGCGCCGTTTATTGTTTTTCACTAAGAGCTTGATTGATAAGTTCCTGCTGCTGCCGAATATGTAATGCAGGATATCCGGCGGCAGGTGCGGCGGAGGCATCACGGCCGGCATATTGCAAATACAGCAGCGGATTCAGGTCATTGATAACCCTGCGCATATGGTGTTGGCTTGCATACCAGGCACCCTGATTCATTGGTTCCTCCTGACACCAGAAAATCTCGGCAATATTTACAAATTTGATCAGGCATTCTCGCATCGCTGCCTCGGGAAACGGATAAAGCTGTTCAAGGCGGACGATAGCGATATGTTCAAGTTGCCGTTCTCGCCGGGACTGTCTCAGCTCGTAATAGACCTTGCCACTGCAGAGCACTACCCTTTTTATTTTCCCAGCGTCGACATAATCAGTGTCATCGATTACCACCTGGAAGCTGCCATCAGCCAATTCCTCCAGAGATGACGCTGACTCACGATGACGCAGTAGACTCTTGGGCGACATGACAATCAGGGGTTTTCGGGTCGGACACAACACCTGTTTTCGCAGCATATGGAAAACCTGTGCTGACGTTGTCGGAACACACACCTGGATATTGTGCTCTGCGCAGAGTTGCAGGTAGCGCTCCAGACGTGCCGAGGAGTGTTCCGGGCCTTGACCTTCATATCCATGAGGCAGTAACAGGGTTAATCCGCAAAGCCGCTGCCATTTGTGTTCGCCACTGGCAATAAATTGATCAATCACTACCTGAGCCGTATTTGCAAAATCTCCAAACTGCGCCTCCCACACGATCAGTGCATTCGGTGTGGTTGTCGAATAACCATATTCGAAAGCAAGCACTGCCTCTTCCGATAACAAGGAATCGTAGATGTTGAACTTCATTTGATCAGCGGCGAGGCTTTCCAGCGGGATATAGGTTTCACCGGTATTCTGATCAAACAGCACCGCATGTCTGTGCGAGAACGTGCCGCGCCCAACATCCTGACCGGTAATTCTTATCAAATTTCCGCTGGTCAAAATACTTGCGTAGGCAAGCGTCTCCGCGAATCCCCAATCTACCGGAAGTTCACCTGCAGCCATCTTCGTCCGGTCATCGATGACTTTTTGCACTTGTCTGTGCAAAGCAAAGCCTTTCGGCAATACAACAAGTTTCCTCGCCAATGCTTTCAACGCGTCAATTTTCATCGAGGTATTGAAATAGGGATTCCAGTCATGCCCGAGGTAAGGGCTCCAGTCCACGAACAATTCTATTGATGGTTCCTTGACCAGACTCTTCACGACATGCTCACCAGTATCAAGTGCGCGGCGATAATTATTGCTCAGGCTATCAGCCTCCGACTCTGAAATGATATTTTCTGCAATCAGTTTTCCTGCATAAATAACTCGCGTGGTTTTCTGCTTCTTGATCGCCTGATACATCAGCGGCTGGGTTGTTGCCGGCTCATCAGTTTCGTTATGACCGCGACGCCGGTAACAGACCAGATCTATGACGACGTCTTTTTTAAACTCGTAACGGAAGTCCAGCGCCAGCTGCGTTACAAACAATACCGCCTCCGGATCATCGGCGTTCACATGAAATATGGGCGCCTGCACCATCTTCGCCACATCGGTACAATACTCGGTGGATCTCGCATCCTCCTGTCGGCTGGTAGTGAAACCCACCTGGTTGTTGACTATGATATGAATAGTGCCGCCAGTGGAAAAAGCCCGGGTCCGAGACATCTGGAATGTTTCCATAACAACACCCTGGCCTGCGAAAGCGGCATCGCCATGTATGATTATGGGCAGGACCAGATCACCATTTACATCCTTGCGGCGGATCTGTCTGGCGCGTACCGAGCCTTCGACCACCGGGGCAACAATTTCCAGATGTGACGGATTGAACGCCATCGCCAGATGAACTTCACCGCTGGTAGTCATGATGTTGGAGGAAAATCCCTGGTGGTATTTGACATCGCCGGAGCTGCGATAAACTTTTTTACCTTCAAACTCATCAAACAATTCGGTTGGATTCTTGCCGAGTATGTTAACCAGCACATTGAGCCGGCCCCGATGCGCCATTCCCAATACGATCTCTTTGACCCCGCGGCTGCCGGCACGTTGTATCAGTTCATCAATAGCCGGAATAAGACTCTCCCCCCCTTCCAGTCCAAATCGTTTGGTGCCTGGAAATTTGGAGTCCAGATGTTTCTCCAGACCTTCTGCCGCACTCAACCGCTCCAGAAGATGTCGTTTAACCTCGTTTTGAAACGCCGGAAAACCGTCATTGCTTTCTATGCGCTGCTGAATCCACTGTTTCTCCTGGAGATTCACAATATGCATGAACTCATAGCCAATCGTATGACAGTAGATTCGCTCAAGGATTTCGACGATCTCTTTCAACGGCGCTTTGTCTTTACTGATAAATAAAGACCCGGTCTGAAAAATGGTTGAATAATCGACCGTAGAAAGCCCGTGAAATTCCAGTTCCAGGTCAGGCACGCGCTCCCGGTGCATCAACCCCAGCGGGTCCAGACTTGCCTTTTGATGCCCACGCACCCGGTAAGAACTTATCAGCAGGAGAACCTGAACCTGCTTGCTTTCATGTTCTGAATTAACTACAGCGTCGTTACTGAGAATCGGCGCAAAGCGGCTGGCTTTTCCGAGTTCACGAAAATGATTCTGAATTGCAAGATGGGAGACATCGGCATGTTCCGGCCCGTCCGTTTTGGGCAGGGAGTCAAAATAATTACGCCACTCCTCGGGTACTGCGTTTGGGTTACCCAGGTATTGATCGTATAGCTCTTCCACATAGGCAGCATTCGATCCTGACAGGTGACCGCTGCTCCACAGTTGTTCCATCGCGCTGTCCTGCATGAATGATGTCCTGTTATCAATTACCGGGGCTGAGCAATATATTTTTTTGTGCGTGGAATAACGCAGCTGGCTAGGTCGAATGTTGAATCAGCATTGACCTGATATGCCCTATGGCCCTGGTTGGGTTCAGACCCTTGGGACATACAGCCACGCAGTTCATAATGCCGCGGCAGCGGAAAACGCTGAATGGATCTTCCAGATCAGCCAGTCGTTCAGCCGTCGCCGTATCACGGCTGTCGGCGAGAAACCGGTACGCCTGCAACAGTCCGGCGGGACCGATAAATTTTTCCGGATTCCACCAGAATGAGGGACAGTTTGTGCTGCAACAGGCACAGAGTATGCATTCATAAAGGCCGTCAAGTTTTTCCCGCTCCTCCGGTGACTGCAGTCGCTCAATGGCCGGTGTTGGTTGGTCATTGATCAAATACGGTTTTATTTTTTCATATTGTTTGTAAAACACGGTCAAATCGACGACCAGATCCCTGACCACCGGTAATCCAGGAAGCGGACGCAGAATGAGTTTGCCGCCAGGTTTGGTAACCGCAACCGAAAGCGGTGTGATACAAGCCAGCGCATTCGTACCGTTGATGTTCATGCCGTCAGATCCGCAAACCCCTTCACGGCAGGAGCGTCGATAGGCAATGGTTGGATCTGACTGTTTGGCCAGTTCCAGCACATCCAGAACCATAAGATCCCGCCCGTCGGGAATAGCCACTTCCAGATCCTGCATAACCGGTTTGCTGTCGGATTCAGGGTTATATCGATAGATGCTTACTAACACAAATCACCTTGTCACAATGTAATTTCAGTTGTCTGGCTAATAGGTTCTGATTTTGGGTTCCATCTTCGCAACCGTTCTTGGTGCAAAGTTTACTTCCCGCTTGCCGGTTCGTTTTTCACCCGGAAAATAAAGGGAATGACAAAGCCAGTTTTCATCGTCCCGGTCCTGGTAATCATCACGCGCGTGAGCACCACGGCTTTCCGTTCGTGCTTCCGCTGTGATTGCGGTTGCTTCAGCCGCTTCAAACAGGTTTTCCAGTTCCAGCGCTTCTATTCTCGCAGTGTTGTAAACCTGACTCTTGTCCTCAAGCACAAGGTTTTCAATCCGGACACGTAAATCGGCAAGTTTACTGATCCCTTCCCGCATAAACTCGCCGTTACGGAAGACGCCAAAATGGTTCTGCATGATGACCTGAAGCTCCTTGCGCAAGTCAGCTACCTTCTCGCCCGCCGTAGAATTGTTTAGTCGGTTCAAGCGCTGCATCGACTGTTCGATGTCAGTTTCTGT
The DNA here is from genome assembly GCA_040902165.1 of Pseudohongiellaceae bacterium. Classification (GTDB taxonomy): domain Bacteria; phylum Pseudomonadota; class Gammaproteobacteria; order Pseudomonadales; family Pseudohongiellaceae; genus NORP240. The sequence continues at coordinate 2,588 of JBBDXV010000475.1, read as the reverse complement.
CGCATCACGGCGGGTGATTCCCTGACGCAGCATGACTTCTATATGCTTACCGGCTGCCCGCCCGAATACCACAAGGTCGAGCAAGGAATTACCGCCGAGTCGATTGGCTCCATGCACCGAGACACAAGCCACCTCGCCCACTGCGAATAATCCGGGGATAACTTCATCTTCGCCAGCCTGATTTCGAGTCAATGCCTGGCCGTTGATGTTTGTTGGAATGCCGCCCATCATGTAATGGCAAGTAGGTACCACGGGTATCGGTTCCCTGATTGGATCTACATGGGCAAACGTTTTTGACAGCTCGAGAATCCCCGGCAGTTTTGAATTCAAAACTTTCTCACCAAGGTGGTCCAGCTTTAGCAGTACATGATCTTTCTCAGGCCCGCATCCACGACCTTCGAGGATTTCAAGAATTATCGAGCGCGCTACCACGTCGCG
>JBBDXV010000475.1:0-2050 GCA_040902165.1 Pseudohongiellaceae bacterium | reverse complement strand
TTAAGGTTGCCCTGATACAAGGCATGAAGCAGTGCATGGCCGGTACGATCAGCAGCTGCACAGGTTCTCGCTGCCTGACCACCTTTGCCATAATCCTTGGATTGCCCGCCGAATGGGCGCTGATAGATTCGGCCTGATTCGGTTCTCGAGAATGGCAGGCCCATATGTTCAAGCTCGAACACCGTTTGTGGACCTTCACTGCACATATACTCTATGGCATCTTGATCGCCAATATAATCTGATCCTTTGACCGTATCATACATATGCCAACGCCAGTCATCGTCAGGATCTGAACTGCCGATGGCACAGGTAATCCCGCCCTGTGCAGAAACCGTATGGGAACGGGTTGGAAATACCTTGGAAATCACAGCTGTTTTGTAACCTGATTGCGCCAATTGCAGCGCCGCTCGCATACCCGCACCGCCACCGCCAACAATTACTGCATCAAAAGAAAGAGTCCTGAGTGTCGCCATCTAGTTTCCCCAAAGAATCTGAATACCCCATACCAGGTAAACGAAAACAAAAAGCAAACATGTCAACTGAAACAAGATTCTCAGCACAATCGCTTTTTTACCCAGTAAGTCAGTCGTCAGGTAGTCAGTCGAAATCGTCCACATACCGATCCAGCCGTGAGCACAAATCGACAGCAGGGCCGAGAGGCTGAAGATACGCATGGGTGTAGTGGAAAAAAGCGCCTGCCATTGCTGATAGTCCATATCAGGATTCGCTAGCAAGCTGCCGAGCAGACAAAATGCGTAGGCAGCCAGAATCAGTGCTGTCAGTCTTTGTACGGCCCAGTCAAATACACCGTTACGACCAAAGCTGCTTATATTTGTCACCATAGCCAAACTCCTGCCGCGAGAATGAGGGCTGCAGAGACGGCGATTGTTAGTTTGGCAGCGAGCTGACCACCGGTCAGCGACTCCCCAATTCCGCTATCCATAAGCAGGTGCCTGATCCCCGCGACCAGGTGGTACAAAAGACCTGCCACTACGGCCCAGACCACCAGTTTCACCCACAGCATAGTCAGTAAATCTGTCACTTGAAGAAATCCAGCCTCCGAAGCCAGGGATTTGTCCAGCAGATACAGCAACAGAGCGATGCCAAAAAACAGAAATGCACCGGAAATGCGGTGGAGTATCGAAGTTATTGCCGGTAGAGGAAGTTTTAACGTGCGGAAATCGATATTGCGCGGTCGAGTATCTTTCACTTTAGTCCCAGTATGACAAGGTTTTCAGATTGTTTGCCCGGGCTGGACCCGGGAAAACAGTTCTATCAAACTGCTTGAAATTGTTAACATAATAGGCCGATAGAACGGTCGCAAAGTATAGAGTCTGCGGGTTATTAACACAACAAATCCCGAGACTGCAGATAAGATTTTGACAATATTATGTCATGCCTGAATTTTACCCTGTAAAAATGACGATGTCGTAGCAGAAATCGCGTCTTTACTGCCCAAAATACCTGTTGTCTGGACAATCAGGCGTCTGCGACTGTCCTGCAGGAATTGGCTTTCAAGCGGCCGACAAAAATTTGACAAGCCTGCAGCTACCTCCCTAGTATTGCCCGGCCCCCGCGGCGTGGGTTTTACTAAAATAATTTGCTATAACTTCACTTTCGTGTCTGAGGTTGCAATACCGGCACGAAACTCTCGCTTTCTTCCGAAGGAGTCTGCCATGAGCGACAAGAAAGCCCGGTTATTCATTGACGGGGTTAAAGATCCAATTGAGTTACCCGTTTATGAGGGGACAACCGGCCCTGACGTGATAGACGTCAGAAGTCTTGTATCCCAGGGCATTTTTACCTATGACCCTGGATTCATTTCCACTGCTGCTTGTGATTCAGAAATAACCTTTATTGATGGTGACGCGGGAGTATTGCTTCACCGGGGTTACCCGATTGAACAATTGGCAGAAAAATCTAATTTTCTGGAAGTATGCTATTTACTGTTGAACGGAGAGTTGCCCAACAAACAGGAATTCAAATCGTTTGAACAAAGCATCAGGTATCACACAATGGTGCACGAACAAATTCACCTGTTGTTCCGTGG
>JBBDXV010000474.1:1583-10966 GCA_040902165.1 Pseudohongiellaceae bacterium | reverse complement strand
TTTCCAGCACAGTGCTGCCCAGGGACCAGATAACCTGTTCCTTCACCACCAGGGTGGCAGTCTCTTCACGTGTCAACCAGGACAACGGATGGCCTGCCTTGTTCAATCTCAATATTTTCGCGTTCATGGACTGCGTAGGTCCTGCACATCAATACGAGAAACACACACGATTTATCGGCCTCTACAGTTCTGCACTGAATAGTCCGACAGTTTAAAAATTCAATTCACTGCAGATTACCAGGGAATCTCCTGACCATCATAAGCAAAAAATTTACCGTTCATGCTCGTCTTCAGAGAATCAATGACGGCGATCATTCCTTTGACACTGACATCCGGATCAATCATTGCATTGGGTCCACCCATGTCCGTCAATACCCAACCCGGATGCAACACGGCGGCGATGAATCCCTCATCAGCAAGATCAACCGCCAGACTTTTCACAACCTGATTCAGCGCGGTCTTGGAGCTGCGATAGATGTAGCTGCCACCACCGTTGTTTTCCGCGATGGATCCCATTCTGGACGTGATGTAAACGAGCTTGCGATCCTTACCGCGACGCAGATTCTCTATTAGTACCTGGGTAAGTATCAACGGCGCTATAGTATTGACCTCCAATACCGGCAACCAATTGCGGGCAGTTACCTGTCCGAAATCTCCGTCCCTGGGTCCGTAAACACCGGCGTTGCTGATGAATATATCGATTGACTCACTCTTGATTGCTGCCGCAAAGCTGTCAATGGATTCCTTCTTTCGTAAATCCACTTCCATCAGTTGCAGTGCGGTGTGAGACATCTGCAGCTCGCGCAACTCATCGGCAGTATCAATACTCCGGCAGGTCGCAATTACCTGATCTCCCCGGTTTAGGTACTGGGAAACAAATTCCAGACCCAATCCGCGATTGGTGCCGGTGATGAGAATAGTCGCCATGTGTTCGCCCTGACATTACCGCTTGATCCGATTATGGCGCCATAGCACACCATATTCGCCTTTGCGTGACAAGTGACATTTCAAGGCTTATTCGCCTTGCAGGAAATTCACCACCCGATCAGGAAAATCGGTGAAAAGCCCGTCCACCCCTGCTTCAAAGTAAAACAGGCGCAGCATGGACTCAAAGTCAGCAGCGTAACCAGGTACCTGTCCGGGATCAGCACGAAAAGTATAGGGATGTACCTTGAGACCATTGGCATGGGCGAGCGCGACCAGATTGGTGACGGAAAGATCAGTGGAAGCGGCATCCTGGGGAATGATCATGGCTTTTTCCGGCCCGATACCGTCGGCATAGCGTGCCAGTTCGGTCATTCCCTGGGCATTCAACATCCATTCATAGGCCTCGTCGTCACCCATCAGCTGTACCAGATTCAACTCAATACCCAGCGCCGGCTGTAACTCATCATGGATGATCTTCAATTCTTCGAATTCAAAGGTCTGTACAAACACCTTGTCCTGTTTGCTTACATAGCCATAGGACTTGAGCATTTCCAGCAGCGCCCGACTCAAGTCCTTGCCTTCGGTGCGATGAAAGGCAGGTGATTTCACTTCGGGATAGATGCCCACATCCTTGCCAGTCGATCGATTGAGCCCCTGCACCAATTCAATTTCTTCGCTGAGTGTATTGATTCGAAATGCCGACTTGTCCAGTGGAAAACGTTGTGAATATACCGGCTGTCGTTCACCGCTACGCGTACTGACGCCTTCGTTGACTTTCAGTTGCCGGATTTCAGCCAGGGTAAAATCGACCACATAATAACTACCGTCGGCACGCGCGCGGCCCGGAAACTGCCTCGCCACATCGGTCGTTCTCTCCAGGGTAATGTCATGCAGCACAATCAGCTGATTGTCGCGAGTCATGACCACATCCTGTTCGACATAGTCGGCGCCCATGGCATAGGCCATCGCCTTGGCTTCCATAGTATGCTCCGGCAGGTAAGCGCTGGCACCGCGATGTGCGATCACCAGTTTTTGCGCCGTCGCGCCGTGGCTGACTGTCAAGGCCATAAACAAAACTCCGTAAATCAAGACCGAGCGATTGGCAAATGCCATAACCTGTCCTCTTTATATCGAAGTTGGTGATCGTTTAACAAGCACGGCGCTTTCAAGAACCAAAACGATACCGCAGTTTAACCGCAAAGGTATCAACAATTTTTTCATTCCAGGACTGTTCCAGCAGGTCAGGGAATTCGTCAAAGCTGTTGCCAGGCAGATTACTGCCCCTGGTGTAAACAACAAACAGGTCGGATAAAGGGGCAATTTCCCAGCGATAGCGCAACTGAAAGGTCATGCGACTTATGATGAAATCATCCGGCGTCGTATTCGGTTTGGCAACCGGGATCAGATTTTCGCGCTTGCTCGTATTCACCTGCCAGAAACGGTCTTCAAATGCCTTCAGCGCGGTCCACTGCATGCTGATACGAAGTTGTTGCTTGGCAGTGATGAAATAACTGGACTCCAGCCGCGGGGCCCACTGGTGCGCTTCAAAACTGGTGTAACGACCTGCACCCCGATGCACCAGCAGGGATTCCCTGTCGGTATAGGAGAGATCAAGATCAAAAGAGAAACGGTCATTGGGTCGCCAGGACACACCACCTGAAGTAGTCAGATTTTTGGTGCCCAGCTCTTCCTGCGCGGCGCGAATATCCAGATTGTAAGCAATCGGCAAGGACGGATTGGAGTTGTAACGAAACTCTCCTCCCCAACGATCGCCGGTGCGAAAATCTCCCGTACCGCGCCCCAGCCGGTCATCAATGCGCGGCGGATAATATTGCAGACCCAGGTTAAAACTGTTATTTGCCATCGTCGTGTAGTTTCTGCCTACCGCCCAGCGCACCTGAACCGGTTGTCCGTCGGTGTTGAACTGATTGGTAAGAAACAACATGGTAGACCGGTTGCGCAGTCCCGGAATATCGGACTGATTGAGGAAGAAGTTATAGTTCACATTCAACTGGTCATTGCGGGTAAGGAAGCCCAGGTCGGTAATATCCAGCGTATCATCCAGATAGGTCAGGTCGAGTCCGTGTTGTATTCCTCTTGACGGCCGGTAGCCGATATCGACGAACCCGCCGGCACCGGTTACACCATCGACATCACTGTGCATCAATTGACCGTCAACCACCCAGCGGTTGTCTGCGGAAAAGAAATGCATATCCATCGCGTTCACTGTGGCATCCACATCGGGATGGGAAATATCAGTTCCCATCCAGCCAATCGCCCTTCGCCCTCCGCCGATCGTATCCTCATATAACAACCTGCCTACGCTGAAATCCCTGCCCTCAGCCTGAATATGAGTACGACTGCCGTCTGCCAGCGTCGCGGTGACCTGGGAGTCATCCTCCGAAGCCAGCAGGGTGCCATACCGCCAGGCGCCGTTCTGTCCGACCAGCTTTACCGCACCTAACAGATCGGTTGGCCGGCTCAGATCCGTTGCCACCGCTGATGCGCCGGCAGGTAATGAGTACAGTGCCGCACCACCGATGCGTCGGGTATTCAACAGTTGTATTGGTCCGCCGGGACCTCGCATCATAGTGCCACTGCTGCGCTGTGAAGTGTTGAAGATGTCCTGCCCTTCAAGAAAGAACGAGCGTTTCTCGGGGAAAAAGGTTTCGAAAGCAGTCAGATTGACGACCACATCATCCGATTCGACGTTGCCGAAATCAGGATTGAGCGTCGCGGAAAGCTGGGTGTTGGTCGTCGGACGCCAGAAGATTTCCGTGCCTGCCTTGTATTCTGTCTCCTGCTTGATGCCGTCGTAGATGGTCGATGCATAAGGATAGAAGGTCAGCTGTCTGCGTGGCTCGATTTCCCGCAATTCGAATTTTTCAAACGCAGAAAGATACTGGTTAACGGTACGTGGAAGCGCCGGCCATGACCAGGCCTCGCCACCCAGATAGCCTACCTGTCGCTCCAGATAAAAACCGATCTGCCTGGTGTCTCCGACTTGGGGCAGGGCCATCATTGACCAGGGAACGAAATACTCCACACTCCAGCCATCTACCTGAGCCTGGGTTCTGCCATTCCAGCCACCATCCCATTGCATGTTCATCTGCCGTTCCGGCAACAGGGTCGCATCGGTCATGGAATCCCCGAGATTGATGCGCAGAAAGTATCCATACAAACCGGTACCGGAGGCATCAATACCCACTACGAAACCGTCCCTGTCCAGCTGGGTATCACGGGAAGTCATGCGGGCAACCAGGGTGTCAGGATCCTGGAAGTTCATGACTCCTATATAAATACCTCTTTCGGTATAGAAAATACGGGTGTGGGTTTGCAGCGGCGCTTCGACCAGTGTATCCGGGTCGATCACCCGCATGCCGTCTATCACCGGCAGTCTCTGCCACACCGGCTCATCCAGATTGCCGTCAAGAAGGATATTGGCATCCTCTTCTTCCAGACGGGTCAGTTGTGGCAGCTGGTCCTGGGCGGCTGATCCAGGTACCAGCCCAAGCAATATCAAGGAAGAAAGACAAACCAGCAACGCGCGCTGGAACGTATGGGGGCTGGTTGTTTTCATAATCAATGTTTGCAGGCTCAGTGATTTAGTGGGTTGCAGGCCAAAAATCGCGCCCCGGCACTATAAACCATATGCCGGAATGAATCGGGCCGGTGGCACAATTAATTTCAAATGGTAATTTCAAATGGCCAGACCTCGGACCTTTGCCACAATTCCACAGAATACTCCCGGGCTTTGTCAGAATGTTTACCTGCCAATGTCAACTTGGCCTGATTTAATCTCCTTCCATCAAGCGGTAGCCGGAGTAGGCTTTTGTGAAATGGTTCCGAAAGAATCGGCATTGTCTTTTCGTCGAAGATGAAATTTACAACTGGGCACCACAACCAAGCAGAAGTGGCAGGCGACTGTTGCTGGTCTCGATTCTGGTTGTATCCAGTGTCGTGCTGCTCATGTTGCTCGGCGGCAGATAGACAGTCATCGGGCCTGCAAGGTTACCGCAACCGATAATGTTTGCCCCGCACGCAGAATCTGCAACTGCACCGTGTCACCTGGCACCGAGGTCCTGATCAGATTTGAATAGGTCTGCAAGTCAGTCACGTCTGAATCGTTATACCGCAGCAGAACATCGTTGGGCTGCAATCCTGCCTGTGCCGCAGCACCACCAGGTGTAACACCACTTAATCTGACTCCGGGTCCCGCATACGCAAAATCAGGCACCGAACCCAGACTTGCCTCGCGTTCACCAGCCACTGCTCCGCTTACCGGCACCTGACCTGCATTTAATATGACGCGCAATGGCGCCGCGCGGTCGGCAAGAAATACCATTGCCTCTTCCACCCACAGCGCCACATCCGACATGCCTGCATAATCAAGTTTTCCGGGTGTATCCGTTGCCTGGTGATAGTCAGCATGAACACCGCTGAAAACATGAATGGCGGGAATGCCGGCATTGAGAAAACTGACGTGATCACTGCTGGCAATCACCTGCTGCACCATGGTAGATGAAACCCCGATGGTGAAGCCGATGCCCTGTGCCATGAATGGCCATTCATAGGCGCTGTCCGCGCCGAATATCTGCAGGCTGCGGCCTTCCAGTCGGCCTACACCGTCAAGATTGATCATCGCAAACAGATCATCAGTGTTATAGGGCGATGGCGGTTGTTGAACAAAATGACTTGAACCCAGCAAGCCCGACTCCTCGCCATCGAAGGCAACGAACAGGATGCTGCGTTGCGGCGAGAAGGCGCGAACCAGTTTCGCGGCCACTTCCAGCATGATGCTCACTCCGGAGGCATTGTCGTCTGCGCCGGTAAAAACGCGAAATCCATTGGCAGAATTTTCCATTCCCAGATGATCAAAGTGGGCTGCCAGCACGACCGGCTTGCTGCTCAACTGCGGGTCCGCACCGGGAATCATGCCCACCACGTTTCGCAAAGTAATGGCGTGTCCATCCGGCATTGGTTGCAACCATTCATGGACAAAACTGCCGCCTGCCGGCTGCATACCAATGGCGCGAAACTGGTCGGCGATATAGGTGGCTGCCCTCGCCGCGCCTTCCGTTCCTGCCCGGCGACCCTGCATTTCCATTGTGGTCAATTGTGAGACATGGCGCTGAAGCTGTTCAGGCAGGTACTTGGGGGGCAATTCAGCCAGGGGCGAAACGACAGGCAAAGCCGCCAGTTGAACTCCTGCCGGCTGACCAGGCGCAAGCCACTGCATCGGTGAATCCGGGCTGGTCCAATTGCCTTTGACGTCGTTGGTTGGCTCGCTGCCGATAAAACTGAGGTAGGAATACTTGCCGTAATGCGGAAGCTTTTCAATCATGCCTGGCAGTGCCACCATGTCGTCGATGTGAATCCAGCCTATCGCCAGATCGGCGTTCCCGGGATGTCGTGCAGTCAATACCGTACTTCGATCGGCGAAGGTCACGACACTGGAACCAAGCGCAATTTCCTCGGGCGTAAATTCCACCTGGTAAGCTGAAACCGACTCCCGGATCAGGGAGGCAAAGGGATTATTTCTGCCCAATATCCAGGCAGAGCGGTCTGCCGGCAGATACCCGATGTCCTCGACCCCGACGATTTCGGCCTGCACTCCTTCGGCAAACGCTTCGGCCAGACGCCGCCACTGCTCGCGATCCTCTCTGGGCAATACGAAAACGATCTCCTGCGCCCCGAACAATTGCCCTATGGTCGGTGGAATCTCTTCCCGGTGCAGCTGCCGGAATACATCGAAGTAAGGATCAACCACCACCGCCTGAAGATTTCGAAAATTCTCCGCCACCACGCCTTCAAATTTCTGCGACAGCGGAATATTGTAAAGCTGCGGCGCTGGTTCGCCGGCATAATACAATGCAACCGGCATACTGAGCGTGTAAGGACCATCCGGCTGGATCTGGGCAAACATGATACGCGCGCTGTTGTTATTTACCGGTTCAACTGTAATCTGAAACTCCGGCGCACCGGTGCGATTCACCCACTGTTCAAAAAACGGTTTGAAATCCCGGCCGGTCAATGCCGAAAACACAGCTTCAATATCCATAAAGCCGGCGCGTTGAAAGCGAAAATCCCGGTACAACTGTCGCAGCCCTTCTATAAACAACGCATCACCCACTTCCAGTCTCAACATATGCCACAGCATCAATGATTTTCCGTAGCCTACCGCCTGACTGGCTGCAGAATTGCGGGAAGTGAAACTCCTGAGGGGAAAGTCGCTCGCCTGCGCGACGTAGTTGCGATAGCGAATGAGATTGTCCCGGCGGTAATCAGACGCCAGGCCATTCATTTCCTGGAACAGATGATCCGCCAGATAGGCTGTCAGCCCTTCGCTCCAGTTGCCGCTTTCATAGTCGGGATATACGCCATTGCCCCACCAGTTGTGCAGTATTTCATGGGGGTAGGACGAGTCGATGATAAACGGGAATCGAATTATCTGTTCGCCAAGCAGGGTAAACGAAGGCATGCCGTAACCGGTTTCCCAGAAATTCTCGACCAGCGCAAACTTGCTGAACGGATACTCGCCGAGCAAGGGCTCATAAAGCGCCAGGTATCTCTCGGTAGCGTCCAGATATTTGGTAGCCAGGTTTGCATCAGGAGTGCGCAGATAGGCCTGCATCACCACATCGGAGGATGGGATTGAATATTCGGTGAAATTGGCAGCGACAAGATAAATCTCTTCCATGGGACTGGATTCGAGCCACACATTACTGCCACTGCTGGCTCCCTGGCTTACCGCAGTCCAGTTGCTGGCCGAGCCAGCGAATTCGACACTCAAATCAAAAGTCAGTAGATCTGTGGAAAAATCAGGAACCCACAGACTGGCCGCATTCAGATAGATACCGCGATCACTGATGATGCCTGAAGTCTCGGCAAAGCTCTGTGCGTACTCTGCGGAAGACTGGACCGCCTGCTGATAAATCCCCCCTTCATAGCTGAGTACTACACGGTCCAAATCCGGTGGAACAGCCAGCAGGTAGTTGCTCGCGCTCGCAGTCAGACCTCCGCTGCTGTTACCACCGACAAACTGGCTGCCATCAGTAGCGCCGGCCGCACGCAAGTTACCCGAATTGGCGGTAATGCGAAGATTGCTGTTCAACGAGAATTCCGCATTCTGCGGATCAACAGATTCGGGGAGTGTTATGGTGTCTTCAACCGAGATGTACTGCCGCTGGGGATCCAGTACCACTTTAAGACTGTGATGGATATAGGCAGACGGCTGGGCGGTGGCGATAGAGGCCGCTATTGCCATCAGCACGCCCATAATCGGCAATGCCAATGAATGCAATTTGTCTTTTATTTCTGGATAACTCGACATCTGCTTTCCCGGCGAGCTAATTCAGCCCCAGCAACTCGCGCGCCTTGCGGTCATTCCAGTCCGCCATGAATACCTGGGAACTGCCATCGGTGGTACGGGTACTGCTCCACACCAGTTTGTTTCCGTCTGGTGAAAAAACCGGCAGGATATCCGTACCGGCTGTAGCGGTTACCCTTACCGGCGCATGATTACCCAAAACATCAATCATGAAAAGTTCGAAGTTTGCATGCCCAAGCAGATTGCTGGAATAAATGATGTAGTCGCCACTGGGATGAAAAAAGGGTCCCCAGGACACCAACGCATCGGCAGTCAGCTGGCGCGGATAGCTGCCATCCACGTCCATGGTCCATATTTCAGCCGAGTTGCCGTCGGGATTGAATCTGCGCCACACAATCGTGCTGTCATCGGCACTGAAGAACGGGCCGCCATCATAGCCTGGCGAAAAGGTAAGCTGCTGAACATTGCTGCCATCGGCATCCATCAGGTAAATGTCCATGTAATAGGACGTGTCATTATCGAACAGTTTTTTTTCGGCCTGACTCAGTTCGCGCTGGTAAGCCTGTCGATTGGAGGCAAAAACAATCCTGCTGCCATCGGATGAATATGATCCTTCGGCATCGTATCCGTCAGCATTGGTAAGGTTTACCAGATTCGATCCGTCACCATCGGCCTGGAAAATATCGTAGTGGCGATCATAGTCCCAGGCATAGTCTCGCTCCACACCGCTTGCCCGCATGGCAATTTCTTCCGCCTGTTTCTGCAGCGCATTGGGATCCTCATGTGTCGAGGCGAATACGACCCGGTCCATGGTTGGATGAATCCAGGCACAGGTGGTCAATCCGGTTCCCGGTGATACGCGAGTGGTATCGCCGCTGACAAGATCACGCACAAATATCTGATAAAAGGGGTTGTCGCCGGCAACTTCACTTTGATAGATCAATTTTGAACCGTCGCGATTGAAATAGCTTTCTCCGGACCTGGCTCCTTCAGTTACCAGCTGATAGGTATTGCTCAACAGCAGCGGTTCGTTGTTTTCAATATTGGCGGCGCCGGCATCCATCTCATACGAAGCGGTAGCGCCACTCACGCCATCGGCAACTGATTCATCGCTAACCAGTTCTGT
>JBBDXV010000474.1:0-1483 GCA_040902165.1 Pseudohongiellaceae bacterium | reverse complement strand
AATTGTTGTTTCTGCGGAAACACCCCGAAAAGCCCGCCGGTATGAATAAAAACCACATTTTTCGCGCCAGCCAGAGCCGACGGGCTGCCATTGGCGGCTTTTTCAAGTTCGGCAACCATGCCATGGAATGCCTTGCCTGTATAGACCGGGTCGAGGAACAGACCCTCGCAGGCGGCAAGTTCCGCAATGCTGGCAAAAATCCCGGGGCCAGCCTTGCCGTACCCCGGGCCGACATAGCCTTCTACCGTAGTAATGGTCAGATGTTCTATATCAAGGTCCATCTGGTATCGTTGCCGCCAGAGTTGATGGTCGTGACGAATTTTTTCTTCAAACCAGGCAGCATCGTCGCAGACATTGAATGCGACGACCCTGGATGACATGCCGAACAACGCAGAACCGGCAATCAGGCCCGCCTGGGTTCCCCCGGAACCGGTAGCGGTGACAATATACTCCGGCTCTATTCCTTCGCGTTGAAAGTCTTCCTTCAATTCCTTTGCCGCTGCGACGTATCCCCATAATCCGATTTCGTCGCTGGCACCGACTGGTATATAGAATGCCTCGCTGCCATTCGCTGCGTAATGAGTCTGCAGGTCGGTTGCGACCTGTGGATGACCGGGCCATTCTGCCAGGGGGACATAAGTGACTTCTGCGCCGGCCAGATAATCGAGCAGAAGATTCCCGTCGGGAACTTCAGGTTGGCGGTTGCCACGCAGGATCAAGTGCACTTTCAAACCCAGCCGTGCACCAAGGATAGCTGTAGCACGACAATGATTTGATTGTTCGCCACCGCAGGTAATCAGCGTGTCACATCCCTCTTGCAATGCCTGGGCAATACAAAATTCCAGTTTGCGAATCTTGTTGCCCGACACCTCCATGCCGGTCAGTTCATCTCTCTTTACCCACAAGTTGACGCCATCGAGTCGCCTGGAAAAACGCTCAAGACGGGTAAGAGGTGTTGGTAACTGCGCAAGTCGTATGCGCGGAGGCCACTTGATCATGGTCAGGGAGCCCTGTTTCAATACTGATAAAAAACGGGATGAAGGTTGGCCCTTATCCCGTTCCGTAATTATTCAATCAGTCGACGACTCAGCTTTTGGCTGGTTCCCACAGCGGTTTTTCTGCAGCGCCTGCCAACGGCTTCAATGCCTCACCATAGAGAAACAGATCGGTCAGTACCGCGCGCAGATGTATTGAAGCATTGAGATTATCCACGATTTCCGAGCCAATTTTCGGCTGCGACAGCAGAAATGCCAGTGCCGCCTCGGCCTTGCGACAATCCTCGGCAATTACCTGTTCAAAATTGACATTACTGGCGCTCAATGCGCTGGCAATGTTCTGCATCGCCACCAGCATGCCTTCCAGGGTCGGTCTGGCATGCGGTCCGGGGCCGCTCTCGGTTTGCGGCGGTCGACCCTGCGCGGCAAACGCCAGCAGAAATTCATAACCGGATTCAATGGTTTCAATATCGTCTTCAATCACTTTG
>JBBDXV010000473.1:0-1626 GCA_040902165.1 Pseudohongiellaceae bacterium | reverse complement strand
GAGAAGTTCGCGGCCGGCGAACTGGTGGCGGATTGCGAATTGTTATTGCCTGACGGCTACCGGGTACAGGGAAAGGTACAGGTACTGGGAACCTTGTATGATTTCCAGGAAGACATGAGTTATGTACGTTGCGCGTTCAAGCGCCTGGATGACACCGGCAATCTGAAGGTCAAGCACTTGATTGCCCAGGCGCTGGAAAATACGATTCCGCCCAACGAGTCTTTCGGCGCCAAATCACACTAAGCCAGACCATTCCATCTCTCCTGGCCGAGCCGATCCAGCTTCAAAAATCAAATTCGTCGCCAACCGGTTCAGGCGTCTCAATGCCAAATTGACCGTTGCAACGTATCACCTGCGGCATAAATACGGCATAACTGAACATCAATGCACTTTTGATGTCAGCACGTTCAATGTAATTGGTTTCATCCGAGATAAAAAACAACTCCGAAGTATTGTTGATAATATCGTCGTCCATCTGCTGTGCGCAGCGATGCATCAGCAGTTTCTCAGGCAGGCTTTTGTCGGCGCCTTCGCGCCAAAGAAAAACTTCATTGGTGTCGGCGAAATAAACCAATTCAACGGTGCCGTCGTCGTCCAGATCCTGGGCGCACATGTCATAGATCAGGAAATTATCGCAATACAGGGCGGAGACCGGCTGCCGTAAATCGCCGGGTGTGCTTGTACAAGCAGCGACGACGGGCAAACTCAATGCCACCAACAATAGTTTCTGGATTCCCATAACAGTTTGTGAATCTATCTGCCCGATAAGTCAGAGTGATTGCAAATATGCCAGAGGGTTTCGCTGCTGTTCATCGCTGGCAATTTACCTATATAACCGCCCCCAAAGTCAAATTGACTCTGCTAAATTGCCTATCGGCCCGTCGCGTCATATCATCAGTTTCAGTTTCAGAACAATAACAAGAGGCGAATCAATGATTATTTACGGAGTGGCAATACTGTCTGCCTGTATGGTGTTTGGCATGCTGGCAGGGGAATACCTGGGCGTGCTGATAGGAGTGCAGGCCAATGTCGGGGGTGTGGGTATTGCCATGCTGCTGCTGGTCCTGATTTGTAATTCCGGGCGCCTCAAACCCCAGCTTGCCGGCGTGACCGGTGATGGCGTGAAATTCTGGAGCGCGATGTACATTCCCATCGTCGTGGCGATGGCCGCCAGTCAGAATGTGGCCGCCGCGGTGGACGGCGGTCTGTTGGCTTTGGTAGCTGGCGTCGCGGCGGTTGTCGTGAGTTTTGCCCTGGTACCGGTATTGAGCAGGATCGGCATCAAACATGACGAGCCTGTCGAAGACGGAGAGCCGCGATAATGGAAATCCTCGTCGCTACTTTCCGCAACAACGGATTGATTGTTGCCTTTGCCGTAGTAGGTATTACCGTTTGGTTGTCTTACCTGCTGTCCGAAAAACTGACCAGGGGCCGTATTCACGGCTCTGCCATCGCCATTACTGCCGGTCTGATTGCCGCCTATATCGGCGGTCTGGTGACTGATGGCGACCGTGGTGTTGCCGACATAGCAATTCTTACCGGGGTAGGTACCATGGGCGGCGGCATGTTCCGCGACTTCGGTATCATCGCCACTGCCTTCGGTGTGCATCTCAGTGAATTGAAAAA
>JBBDXV010000472.1:7487-11163 GCA_040902165.1 Pseudohongiellaceae bacterium | reverse complement strand
CAACAGCATGGCATAGCCAACCCGCCCATCTTATGTTAAATTCTGCCCAGTCTGACCAGAATTTAAAGGAGTCATCATGCACAGTGAATGGCAACTGCAAGAAGCAAAGAGCAACTTGAGCCAGCTTATCAAACAGGCAGCAAACGGCGATGCCCAGACGGTTACGGTACACGGCAAGCCGACGGCGGTGGTGGTTTCGGCGAAAGAATATGCCCGGCTCACCCGCCACCGGGGCAAGCTTTCCACCGCGCTGCTGCGCCCCAACCTCGCGGGCGAAGACCTGGATTTCTCCCGCAGCCGCGACACTGTGCGCGACATTGAGCTATGAGCTGGCTGCTGGATACCTGCGCGCTGTCCGAATACACCAAAAAAGTCCCTTCGCCGAAAGTCATCTCTTGGCTGGACGATCAGGATGAAGCCAGCCTGTTCATCAGCGTCATCAGCCTCGGAGAAATCGAAAAGGGAATCCTCAAGCTGCGCGCCATCGACCCGCGCCGCAGCCAGAAGCTAACCGCTTGGCTGGGCAAGCTGGAACAACGCTTTGCCGGGCGCATCCTGCCGCTCGATACCGCCGCGCTCCACGTCTGGGCGCAAATCGCCGCCTATTCTGAACTTTCCGGGCAACCCCTGCCGGTGATGGATTCGCTGCTCATGGCCATCGCCCAATGTCACGGCCTCACTATCGTCACCCGCAATGAGCAGGACTTCGCGCCGTATCCACAAACATTTAATCCTTGGTCGCTGTAAGCCCACCACCGCATACAGGAAGATGTGGCAGGATTGCTGTCTGGTCGGTATTATCCCCGAAACTTTTTAAAGGGCATGCGCATGAATGATTGGACTTGCGGCTATGTAGCGGAAATAGGCTATACCTTTGGCTACTACACCGAACTTAACCCACTGCGGGTAAAACTCGCTTTTCTCAATTCGGGTCTGGCACTTCCTGAAAATGGCAGTGCCTGTGAATTGGGTTTCGGTCAGGGTATGAGTGCCAACCTGCATGCGGCAGCCACTGCAACCCAGTGGTGCGGTACCGATTTTAATCCCTCCCAGGCTACGTTCGCCCAGGAACTTGCCAGGGTTTCCGGCTCTGGCGCGCGCATGTACGACGAAGCCTTTGATCAATTCTGCAATCGCAGCGACCTGCCTGACTTTGACTATATAGGGGTGCACGGCATCTGGAGCTGGATCTCGGATGAAAACCGCGCAGTGATCGTTGATTTTATCCGCCGTAAACTCAAGGTGGGGGGTGTACTTTATATCAGTTACAACACTCAGCCGGGTTGGGCGGCGATGGTGCCAATGCGCGACCTGCTTACTGAACACGGTGAGGTTATGGGCTCGGCGGGGGGTGGTATTGTCTCGCGTATAGACGATGCACTCACTTTTGCAGACAAGATGCTGGCCACTAATCCGGCCTATGTCCGCGCCAACCCACAAGTACCGGGTCGTCTCCAAAAAATCAAGGAACAGAACCGCAACTACCTTGCCCATGAATATTTTAATCGCGACTGGCTTCCCATGTCTTTCTCGCGCATGGCTGCCTGGCTGTCTCCAGCCAAGCTCAGTTACGCCTGCTCGGCACATTTTCTCGATCATGTCGATGCGCTGAATCTGAATGCAGAACAGCAGCAGCTTTTGAAAGAAATCACCGATCCGATGTTCAGGGAAACGGTTCGCGATTTCTGTGTAAACCAACAGTTTCGTCGTGATTACTGGGTGCGAGGACCGCGTAAGCTTAATTCATTGCAGCAGACTGAAGCGCTTCGTGAACAAAGATTACTATTGGTACAGACTCGAGCCGACGTTTCCTTAAAAGTGAACATTGGCTTGGGCGAAGCCAAGTTGCACGAATCCATCTACAATCCAATTCTTGATGCTTTCGCTGACAATCGTCCCAAATCCATCGCGCAGATTGAAAAAGCGGTCGCTGGCAAGATAGTTTTTGCCCAGGTAGTCCAGGCAGTCATGGTGCTCGCCGGCTCCGGTGCACTCATGCCAGTACAGGATGAATCCCGGACGGCAAAAGCCAAAGCAAACACAGACAAACTCAATTTGCATTTATTCGACAAGGCGCGCGGCAGTGGCGATATCAGCCATCTCGCCAGCCCGGTAACGGGTGGCGGGATATTGGTAGGTCGTTTGCAGCAGTTGTTTCTGTTGGCAAATTCACAGGGCAATACAACGCCAGAAGCCTGGGCGGACTTCGTCTGGCAGATCCTTGTCGGCCAGGGACAAAAGCTTGTCAAGGAAGGCAAGACGATAAACTCACCGGAAGAGAACATTGCTGAATTAACCACGCTTGCACAAAATTTTGCCGAGAAACAATTGCCCATCCTCAAAGCTCTGCTAATTGCCTGACCAGAATGCCTACTTTTTTACACGTTGGCTGCGGCCAAAAACGAAAAGAAAGAACCACAGCTGGCTTTAATTCTGCCGAGTGGACCGAGCTGCGACTGGACATTGATGCCAGCGTCGCGCCTGACATAATAGGGACCATGACCGATATGTCTGCTGTGGCCGATGCATCGATGGACGCTTTGTATTCCTCACATAACATTGAACATCTGTACGCACATGAAGTCCCAATCGCGCTGGCAGAATTTCTCCGAGTTCTAAAATCCGGTGGATTTGTCGTTATTACCTGCCCTGACCTGAAATCAGTCTGCGCCCTCGTGGCGGAGGACAAACTGACTGATGCAGCCTACAACTCTCCCGCTGGATTGATTGCGCCCATAGACATCTTATATGGGCATCGCCCTCCAATGGCCAACGGCAATCTTTACATGGCGCATCGCTGTGGTTTCACCGAGAAAGTACTAAGTGGTACATTGCGACAGGCGGGCTTTGCAACTGTTGCTACCATGGCCCGTGGGCGTGCGCCGTTCTTTGATCTGTTTGCGCTTGGGATTAAAGGCGAGATGAATGAGAAAGCCGTGCGTGAGTTGGCCGGACAGCATTTCCCGAAGTGAGTTCACCGGGGAGACAAAGAGACTGTAATGAGCATACACACTCAAATACGCGAACAACTACTGGGTAACTTGACGGCGGAGAGTGCAGATAAACCTGCTCAACTCAACGTGGCTGGTCATGAAAGCAAAAGCGGAAACGCCATGAGCGCAGCCATTTACTTTCACCCCGAAGCCTACACCACAACGGGCCCCAAACTGATGGGACGCAACGCCGCAGGGGAATCATTTCTGCGCGGATTTTTTAACTATAGTCAGGCAACGGAGTTTTGGGTTCAGGTAGATAATCTCGATTATGCGCAGGTCTTTGCAAAGGCGGCTGTCGGTGCCGGAAGAAATGAACCCGTAAAGGCGGTTGATAAATCCAGCTTGGTGGCATTGTCCCAACCTGGGCTAGTGTATTACCCGGGCCCGGGCATTGGAGAATTTGCCTGGCAACGAGCCCTGGCTGGAGGAAGGGTGGGTCATTGCAGCTGGAGTCTGTGCGGCATTACCCACACGACCTCAAGTGCCCGCGCCATGGATGCCCTCACCAATATGCTCACAGCGCCGGTACAGCCCTGGGACGCGGTGATTTGTACCAGCACAGCAGTCAAGAACAATGTCGAACGGCTGTTACAGGCCCATACGGATTATCTGCAGGATCGCCTGGGAATCACCAAAACTGTGTTGCCTCAGCTGCCAGTAATACCGCTGGGTATTCACAC
>JBBDXV010000472.1:2574-7387 GCA_040902165.1 Pseudohongiellaceae bacterium | reverse complement strand
TGGCATTGCGTCACGCCTTGACCATTGATACCTACGATATGTACTGCGGCCATGCCAGTACTCTGGTGGCGGTCGATATTGAGGCCACTGCCAAGGCCTTTCTGGCACTGTTTAAGTCCCGTGAGCTGCGCCTGCAAATGGGCGCGGCCGGCAGGGAGCGCGCGGTAAAAGTCTACGACTGGGCCACCATCATTCCGCAATACGAATCCCTTTGGGCAGAACTCAAGGAAATTCGCCATAGTCAGGCAGGCGATCAAAAACCCGTCGCCCATCCGTGGCCTGCGAGGCTGGATCCGTTTTACGCCTTTGCCAGTTATCCGACCCAAACATTATTACCAGAAACGGTATTGCAGTTAGTCGACTCGGACGCCAGCACCGCGATAGCGCGGGTCACACAATATCAATCGCTGGCGATGGTTATCTATGCCAGTCAGGTGTTGCCGACTGAAACAGAGCTGCAAGCCATACTGGCGGGCCTGGCAACTAGCCCCCAAGCTGCCGGTACGCTGATTGCCGTCATTGCGTCAGAGCGGCAAGCCTTTGTGTTTCGCGCGCTGGTGTGGCTGGTGAAGCTGGGTGTGCTGAAGGTGTGCTGATGGTTTGCTGCGGGTGTTTGCCATTGCGCTGTTAGCTTGCATTGACTACAATGATGTCATTGCTGGCGATGTTGAGGAGCTAATATGGCGACGCTGACTGTACGTAATCTTGACGATGATCTGAAATCCATCCTGCGGGTGCAGGCGGCACGCCATGGGCAATCCATGGAAGAAGAGGTGCGCAGTATTTTGCGTCAGGCGTTGACCCAAGCCACGCCTGCAACGGGTTTGGGCCAGCGTTTGGCTAGCCGCTTTCACGCCGTGGCGACCGAGTTGTCACTTCCGCCAAGATCGCTGCCGCGCACGCCCCTGAACTGGGATGAGCCAGCATGATGTTGCTGGACACCAATGTCCTGTCCGAGTTTATGCGACCAGCGCCTGCTAAAGAGGTTGTAGCGTGGCTCGATGCGCAGGTGTCCGGGCAGGTATGGGTATGTGCTGTGACCCGTGCCGAAATTGAGCTGGGTGTCGCCCTGATGCCGGATGGGCAGCGCAAGCTGGGGTTGCAACGGGCCGCCGAGGCGATGTTCGCGGAAGAATTTGTCGGGCGTTGCTTACCCTTCGATGGGCAGGCGGCTGCTTGCTACGCGCGCATCGTGGCGCTGCGTACCCGACTCGGGCGCCCCATCAGTGTCGAAGATGCGCAGATTGCCGCCATCGCCCTGGCGCACGGCTTGGTGCTGGCGACACGTAACGACCATGATTTTGAATCGATTGATGGCCTTTCGGTGGTGAACCCTTGGATAGCCGCTTCATGAACATTCTCATCATTCACCAGAACTTCCCGGGACAGTTCAAGTTTCTGGCACCGGCTCTGGTGCAGCAGGGCCACAATGTGCTGGCCATGACTATGCAAAAGTTGGCCACAGACGAGCTGAGTTCTACCAAGGTGCATGGGGTAAAGCTTATCCGCTACACTTCGAATAAGGGGAGCACCCCCAATGTTCATCCCTGGGCCGTCGATTTCGAGACCAAGATTATCCGCGCTGAGGCCTGCTTTCGGGCTGCTTTAAAGCTCAGGGCTGAGGGCTTCACACCAGATGTCATCATCGCCCATCCCGGCTGGGGTGAGAGCCTGTTTCTCAAGGACGTATGGCCAGATACCAAGCTGGGTATCTACTGCGAATTTTTCTACCACCCGCAGGGAGCAGACGTCGGTTTTGATGCCGAGTTTCTCGCCACCGATGAAGGGGATGTTTGCCGGCTACGGCTCAAGAACTTGAACAATCTGCTGCATTTCGAAATCGCCGATGCAGGCATTTCCCCCACCCATTGGCAGGCTAGTACTTTTCCGGAGTCGTTTCGCGATCGTATCGCGGTTGTGCACGACGGGATTGACACTCATGTGGTGGCCCCAAACCCGCAGGCAAGCCTCACCCTCAATGGCAATATTGTGTTAACGCGACAAGACGAAGTCATCACCTTCGTTAACCGGAATCTGGAGCCCTACCGGGGCTACCACATCTTCATGCGCGCCTTGCCCGAGATACTGAAACGCAGGCCCGGAGCCAGGGTGCTAATAGTCGGTGGTGATGAAGTGAGTTATGGTGCACAGCCACCAAAAGGGGCCACCTGGAAGAATCTCTTTGCCAGTGAGGTGCGCCCTCAGATTAATGATGCCGATTGGGCACGTGTGCACTTCCTGGGTCAAATTCCCTACAACCACTTCATTACCATGCTGCAACTCAGCACGCTGCACGTTTATCTGACTTACCCCTTTGTGCTGAGCTGGAGTCTATTGGAAGCCATGAGTGTGGGCTGTGCCATAGTGGCCAGTGACACGCAACCCTTACACGAAGCAATAGAGCACGACCAGACAGGGCGCCTGGTCAACTTCTTTGATGTGGCTGGATTGGTGAATGAAGTGTGTGTCTTGCTGGATGATCCGGAATCACGCGCAAAATTCGGTGCCAATGCACGCGCCTTCGCCCTGACTAACTATGATTTGAAGACGGTGTGTCTGCCCAGGCAATTGCAGTGGGTCGAGGATCTGGCTCGAACACCCTAGCCAAGCAGTTTTCTCAATACGACTTTTAGACAATGCGGTGATGTGGCCGCGCAAGGAGTAGGTTTATGAGTTCCTGGATTCCAATTTCACGCTCTGAGCATGTTGATACTTACTGGCAGGCTCCACAAAATTACAATGCCACGGCGGAGCAAAACGTGATTACGGTCTTATTGCCCGAACTCAGCAATATGATTTCTCACTATGTTCTGGCGTTTACCAAAGTAGCTGATCAGTACCAGTTGGTAGCTTTGCTAAGTCTGAGCGGTGGACGGAACCTCTATCTGGGTCAGGAAGGACAATGGCTATGCCCTTATATTCCGGCAGCCTTGCGCAGCAATCCGTTTACGTTGGCTAACAATGCGTCGGGCGATAAGATTATGTGTGTCGACGAAAACGCACTTACCGATGACCCTCAGGCGAAAGCCCTGGTAGACGGCGAAGGCAATCTGGCGCCTCCAACAGCCCAAGTATTCGAATTTCTAAATCATTGCGAGCAAGGTCGTGTAATGACACAGGCCGCCTGCAAATCGTTGGCAGACGCAGGACTCATCGACGCATGGCCGTTGACCTTGGGTGGCGAAGACGGTCAGAAAACAGTAAACATTGAAGGCTTGCACCGCATCAACGCAACGGCGCTGGATGAACTAAAAGCAAGTGCGCTGGCCAAACTGCGCAAGTCCGGCGCATTGCCACTCGCCTATGCGCAGTTATTTTCCATGAATCAACTTCCGGTGCTCAGGCAAAGGTATACCGCGGCAGCCAAACCTCCGGTAGCAAACAATCCAATGAAGGGCCTATCCCCACTTTTTCAGGAGGAGGGAACCTTGAATTTTGATTCACTTTTTGGTGACGACGATCTGAAAACCCCGTAGCACGCCTGATCTTTGCGCAACTTCGAGCTTTTTCAGCATAAAGCCACCGCTGCGCAGGCCGTGGAAGTTTTGAGCCCGCCAAACTAAAGCGTATGATCGGCCGACCTATAGTGTGCGGAGTGATTGCTCCTTCGATGTTCAATCGGGAAGAGTCGACAATGAACCGAATACTGAAGCCCCGGGGTGTATTGCCACACCGAAAAGCCTGCTTGCTCATTATTGGCCTGTTGAGCATGCCCCTCCACGCCCAGGATTTCACCTTGTTCCAGTTGCAGTACAAAGTGCCCCACAGGTACAGAAAAGCACATTACAAAACCTCACACCACTCTTTCAGGAAGAAGGGGTCTTGAACTTCGATCTTCTCGATGCTGGCACAAAAGAGGAATCTTGAATTTAATCACGATCCAGCTCAGGTTTAATGGTCTGTAGCAGGATTGAAACCTGACACACGGCACGTTGCACTGACCCAAACTAATGTTTGGACTTAGCCGACTAATAGTTGAATAATCCGAGCCAGACAGCTCTTTTAAACAGAAAGCTCATGATTAAATTTTAATCCTGAGGAGTACAACAAAGTGAGATTCGTCGCTGAATCAGAAAACCCAATGAGTCACCAACTTTTCGATATTCCTGTTTGTTATCGTTGCAGCGCGTTCAGGATTCTTGCCGCCAGTATAATGATGGCGGCAACGTCACAGTCTTCCCTGGCCCAAAATCTCACCCTCTTCGAGCCCATAGATACTGCACAGACTCCTGAACAACAGGTCAATCGGCCGTCCCGGGATGGCCCGCGCAGCTCGGATCCGGAATTCGTGCTGACCGGTACGTCCCGCATCGGCAATACCTACAGTGCCATTCTGACCCACAGGAGCGGAGAGTCGGTGGTCGTCAGATCTTCGCCCAATCAGGTCACCAGGATCGAGGGTTTTGAAACCTTCAGCATTACTGACGTGGGTCAGGGAAGGGCAGTGATCAGCTATCCGGGCGGGATTCCCTGTGTCGATGCTGCGGACAAAGGCGTGCGCTGCAACAGTTCCAATAACAGCAGTGAGTTGCAACTGGTTAATTCGGCGCCGATTGCCCGTCGTGCCCTACCGCAAACACAGGAATTGAGTTTGCAGAATGGCGTGGTTGAAGTGGATGATTCGGTCCCGGCAGAGGCGCCTATTAATCCTTTTGCTGCGCTAAGGAACAGAGCGCAGGGACAGGACGGGGCAGGACAGCCAACAAATGACAATCCGGCGCAACGTGGCACTTTCACTGCCCGGCGTATTCCCCCGGACGAAGTACCTCCCGGAATGAGAGTAGTGTCAACGCCATTCGGTGATCGCCTGGTC
>JBBDXV010000472.1:0-2474 GCA_040902165.1 Pseudohongiellaceae bacterium | reverse complement strand
GACCCGCAAGCAATAAGCCTGTCCGTTTCCATCGTCACCTATAACACGCCGTCACCGGATCTGGTCAGCACCCTGGACTCTCTGCTGGCCAGTATCCGTTCAGCCAATCAGCAAGGTCTGACTGAAACAACCTTGTATCTGATCAATAACAGCACCACACCGATGCTGGATTCGGACAGACTGAATCAATTTCAGGAAGCATTCGCCGCCGTCAATTGTGAACTGCGCTTGCTGCAGGGCCATGGCAATATCGGCTATGGCAGTGGCCACAATCTTTCCATCAACCCCACCAATGCCCGCTATCATCTGTTAATGAATCCTGACGTAATACTGCATGAAGACTCGCTGGCAGAAGGTATCAGCTATCTGGAAGCGCATTCGTCAGTCGTCATCGTGGCTCCCTTTGTCAGCGGCGCTGACAACCACAAGCAGTATCTGTGCAAACGCTATCCGACTGTCTTTGACTTTTTGCTGCGGGCACTCCCGTCGCAGCGCATAAAGGCGAAATATTCGCGCCACCTCGCCCATTTCGAAATGCATGAATTATCGGAACATCAGGCCAGTCATGGTGTGCCTATCGTCAGCGGCTGTTTTATGCTGTGTCGGGCGGACAAACTGAAACAGACAGGGGGTTTCGATGAAAAGTACTTCCTGTATTTCGAGGACTTTGACCTGTCCCTGCGGATGGGAAAACTCGGCGAGCTCGCCTATCTGCCGGCGATGAAGATCAGACATTTTGGCGGCAATAGCTCGCGCAAGGGAATGCGGCACATCCTGATGTTCCTGCGTTCGGGCATCCGCTTTTTCAATACTTACGGCTGGCGCTTTATCCAATGAATGCAAGCGATCAGACAGTGCTGGTGACCGGTGCCAGTGGTTTTATTGGCTGCCGTCTCTGTGCGTTTTTGAAGCAGGAAGGATATCCAGTGCGGGCGATGGTACGCCAGCCGCAAACGTTTCACGACTTCGATGGTGTTACAAGCTGTTATGGTGATCTCGAGGACCCCGACTCTCTGGCTCAGGCCTGCGACCGTGTCCATACCGTTTATCATCTGGCCGGTGTTGCGCATACCGGCAGGTCCTGGCAGCCGCTCTATCAGCGCATGATTGTCGATGCTACCGAAAATCTTCTTGAAGCGGCGATTGCGGCAGGGGTAAAACGCCTGGTGTATTTCAGCAGCAGTCTGGCTACGGCAGCAGCGCTGCACCCGAAACTGGCAACCGCCTATGGCCTGGCCAAGCTGGAAGCTGAGAAAAATTTGCAGAAAGCGCAGCAGCGCGGCGCGATTGAAATCGCGATACTGCGCCCGGTGAATGTCTATGGTCCCGGCATGAAGGGCAATATCGCGACGATGATACGACTGATACAGAAGCGTCGCCTGCCGCCCTTGCCGCGATTGCAGAACCGTCTCTCTCTGGTAAGCGTAAAGGATCTTTGTCGGGCTGCGTTGTTGACCGGTACGCTGTCACGGGCAGTCGGCAATACATGGCTTGTCAGTGATGGTCGCAGTTACCGGATCAATGATATCGAAGCCGCTGTTTATCAGGCTCTGGGCCGCAAAAAACCAGGGTGGCACAGTCCTCGTGTGGTACTATACCTGGCCGCTTTGGGGGCAGAAATACTTGGCAAGGAAATGGGATTGAAGACCTGGCAAAACCTGGTGAATGACAATCTGATCGACAGTCGAAAACTGGAATCGGAATTGGGATTCAGACCCGGTGCCAGCCTGTACGATGAACTGCCCGCCATTATTGCAGCACTTTAAAACAAGACAGAAATTCGGACTTCGAGCCTCAACATGACCAAAGGAATTATTCTGGCAGGCGGTACCGGTAGCCGTCTGCATCCCATGACCATCTCGGTCAGCAAGCAGCTGATGCCGGTTTATGACAAGCCGATGATCTATTACCCGCTATCCACGCTTATGCAGGCGGGGATTCGCGAGATTCTGGTTATCACCACACCCCAGGACACCACTGCCTATCAATCCTTGTTAGGTGACGGAAGTAAATGGGGACTGCAACTCAGTTACGCCCAGCAGCCGAGCCCGGACGGATTGGCCCAGGCATTTATCATCGGTGAAGAATTCATCGGCAGGAGCCGGGTCTGTCTGATCCTCGGTGACAATATTTTTTACGGCAACACGATTGAAGACAAACTGAAAAAAGCAGTTAACCAGAAAAGCGGCGCAACCATCTTCGCCTATTATGTCAACGATCCGGAGCGCTATGGTGTTGTGGTGCTGGATGAAAACAATGTGGCGATAGATCTCGAGGAAAAACCGAAGAAGCCCAAGTCCAACTATGCGGTAACCGGACTGTATATGTATGACAATGATGTCGTGGCCACGGCGAAGTCGCTGAAGCCCTCCGCACGAGGCGAGCTCGAGATCACTGATCTTAACAATATCTACATGGGGAAACGCAAATTGAACGTGGAGCTGTTTGACCGTGGAACTGCCTGGCTCGATACC
>JBBDXV010000471.1:0-1651 GCA_040902165.1 Pseudohongiellaceae bacterium | reverse complement strand
CTGGCATGATTCTCGCAGTAATTTATCAGGAAACAACTCTGGTATCTGGAGAGCGTGATGAAAATACTGACAACCCTGCTGCTGATCGTCCTGGTAATAATCGGGATGGCTGCCCTGATCCCCATTCTCAGTATCGGATTTGCTCTGGTTTGTGCCGCCGGCGTGTTCCTGATCTGGTTGCTGCCTATCCTGATCATTGCCTCGTCCGATGAAACTACCAAGGGCGAAAAAGCCGCCTGGATACTGGCCATCATTTTACTGTCATGGTTTGCCTGGGTGTTCTATTTCTTTCTGGCACCGCTCAAGCCAAGGCGGCGCGACTACTATTATTACTAACCGCTCACACTACTCACATTAACACCTTAGGGACCACGCCTTCTCCATGGAAAAAACGTGGTCTGTCCCCTATCGGTTTTCGTGTACTATGTGCCGGTGTTGAATTACGGCCCTCACCATGTCCATCATTCAAATCAGCAATCTGGTCAAGTCCTACCCCAAACCGGACAGCAAGTCGGAAACCTTTCGCGCGGTGGATGATGTCTCCCTGAGCATAGAAGCCGGAGAGATATTCGGCATTCTCGGACCCAACGGCGCCGGCAAGACGACCACTCTGGAAATGCTCGAAGGCTTGAATGATATCGACTCTGGTACTGCCAGCATCGATGGCATCTCGGTCAATCAACGACCCTTCGAGATCAAGAAAATCATCGGCGTACAACTGCAGGCCAATGAGTATTTCGACAAGCAGTCCCTTACTGAACTGTTGAGCCTGTTTGGATCCCTGTATCTGCGTAACATTGATCCAATGGCACTGCTGGCCAAGGTGAACCTGACGGAAAAAGCCAATGCCCGACCGGCCAATCTGTCCGGCGGCCAGCAGCAGCGATTCTCCATTGCCTGTGCGCTGGTGAATGAGCCCAAGGTGCTGTTTCTCGACGAACCCACCACCGGTCTGGACCCACAGGCCAAACGTAACATCTGGGACCTGGTGCGTGAATTGAACGGTACCGGCATGACCATCGTCCTCACCACGCATAACATGGAAGAAGCCGAGATTCTGTGCGACCGCATTGCGATCATGGATCATGGCAAGGTCATCGCGCTGGATACGCCACGGAATCTGATTCTCCAACATGCACCTGAGCCTCCTGATGCGCCCTTGCACGGTAGTCTCGAAGATGTATTCCTGACGCTTACCGGTCATGGACTGAGGGAGTAATAGAATGCGCCCACTTTATCTGACCGTTGCCAGAACCCTGACCCAGATTTTCATGCGTGACCGCCAGGCGATTTTCTTCAGCCTGTTCTTTCCTATTATCTTCATGTCAGTGTTTGGTTTTGTGGATAGTCGCCAACCGGAACCTTTCAATATCGGTCTGGTGAACGAAGCCCCTGGCGAGCTGTCTGCGAACTTCCGCGAAACGCTGGACCAGAATCCCTTATTCCTGGTAGAGGAAGGCACCGAGGAAGCCCTGCGTGAATCCCTGATTGCCGGCGACACCACCCTGGTGATTGTCATTCCGCCCGAGTTCCAGCAAACCGACAGCAATGTACAGCTGCGCGTCCTGGTGGATGCGGCGCAGGTGCAGATGCTGGGACTGATCATGCCGGTGCTGGATCAGACCCTGCTCTCCATAGAACGGCAGCTCAG
>JBBDXV010000470.1:0-1653 GCA_040902165.1 Pseudohongiellaceae bacterium | reverse complement strand
CTGCGTATCACGATAGGCAGATTCACTAGCGAAGAAGATATTGATTATACGATTGAAAAAATTCATGAAGCGGTAGCCAAATTACGCGAACTGTCACCTCTTTGGGATATGTACAAGGAAGGGGTGGATATCAGTCAAGTCAAGTGGGCAGCACATTAGGCAGGAGACAGGCAATGGCTTATTCAGACAAGGTAATTGATCACTACGAGAATCCGCGCAATGTCGGCAAACTGGATGACAAGGACGTGAATGTCGGTACCGGAATGGTCGGTGCGCCAGCCTGCGGTGACGTGATGCGTTTGCAAATTAAAGTCAATGCTGCCGGCATAATCGAGGATGCAAAATTCAAAACCTACGGTTGTGGTTCCGCCATCGCTTCCAGCTCGCTTTTGACCGAATGGGTCAAGGGGCGTTCGCTGGATGAGGCAACCAAAATCAGGAACAAGGATATTGTCGATGAGCTGGGATTGCCGCCGGTCAAAATCCATTGTTCGGTACTGGCTGAAGATGCCATCAAAGCCGCTATTGCCGACGTCAAGAAAAAGCGTGGCGAAGCCTGAGACGTGATTGACGAGCTGCGGAATCGGTAAAAATGACTATTTCCCTGACAGAAAATGCGGCCAGACATGTGGCGGACCAGCTCCACAGTCGTGGTCAAGGTATTGGAATACGGGTAGGCGTTAAAACCACCGGCTGTTCCGGCATGGCCTATGTGCTGGAGTTTGTTGACAAACTGGATGTTGGCGACCAGGTATTTGTCAATCATGGCGTCAAGGTGATTGTCGATCCCAGGAGTCTGGTTTATATCGATGGTACCGAGATGGACTACGTCAAGCAGGGGATCAATGAAGGTTTTGAGTTCCGCAATCCCAATGTCAAAGGTGAGTGTGGTTGCGGTGAAAGTTTCAGTGTCTGATGTCTGCGGTAAGCTGGAGATTTTTGGCACCAGACTGTCGCTATTCTAGATATCAATCGTGTTGTCACTAAAGCAAAACTATTTCCAGCTTTTTTCCCTGCCCGAAATCTATGAACTGAATCTGGCAACCTTGAATTCAGTCTATCGTGACCTGCAGGGCCAGGTGCATCCGGATCGATTCGCCAACCAGAATGAACAGGAGCGCCTGCGGGCAGTACAGCAGGCCAGCCTGTTGAATCAGGCATTTGAAACACTCAAGTCACCGCTGAAACGTGCCGCCTACCTGCTGGAACTGAAAGGGGTGAATACGCACGAAGTTAGTCAGGCTGATTTGAATCCGGCACTTTTACTGGAGCAGATTCGCCTGCGGGAAGCGCTGGAAGACCTACCGCGTGATGATTCCGCGCTGGAACAACTTGACGCCATGCGCCTGGAAGTCAGCGAGCAACTGCAGCAAGATGAATCCGCATTTGCCGTGTGTTTCCAGCAGGGTGACTTGCAGCAGGCCAGACAGCATTATCACGGCATGCAATATCTGCACAAATTGCTCACCGAAATACAGAACGTTGAAGAAGATCTGTCAGGTTATTGATAACGATGGCTTTGTTGAAAATCACAGAACCAGGGGGCAAGCCGGCACAGGAAATTCGCAAACGTGCGGTGGGTATAGACCTCGGAACCACCAATTCGCTTGTTGCCACCCGTTGCGGTGTCAAAGTAGAGACGCTGCCGGACAG
>JBBDXV010000469.1:0-1657 GCA_040902165.1 Pseudohongiellaceae bacterium | reverse complement strand
GTTTATTCACGGTCCTGCTGCCCGCGGTGTAGTGACCGCGACGCGCGAGATCGAATTGATGGTCATTGGCAAGGACATTACCTATTCGCGCATTATGGAATTGATGAAACCGGCAGAGCGGTCCCTGGGCCGGCCTTTTGATCTGCTGATCTACAGCGTCGCGGATTTCAATCATCGTCTGGCGACCGGAAATGGATTTCTCCTGCGCGCGATGGAACAGGAAAAAATTCCAGTCCTGGGTTCTGAAAAGGCGATTCAGCTGCCGGAAAAACCCGGGCGTAAACGAAAATCAAGGCGCTAGATTTTCAGTAGGGTCGGAGGTGGGTTTCAGTAGGGTCGGAGGTGCCCAATCAGACACCGAGCTGATGGCTTGGGAAAACTAGTTCAGTCACCTCCGACCCTACTGAAACCCTACTGAAACCCACCTCCGACCCCACTGAAAATCTGTCCGCTTGAGTTTTAGAATGTTGCGCGGACCCGAAAATTTACCAGCAGCCCGGTGGTCGTGCAGATATTTTCAATTTCCCTTAATACGCCGTCGCGCACATAGCCCTGATACCGGTAACGCTTGATACAGGATTCCTGTTCAAACATGTTATTGGCTTCCAGCCGGTAAGTCAGGTTCATGAATCCGGTCTTTTCCACCCAGGCCATCATGCGATAGGGAATCGGAAACGTTGAACGATTGTCGATATCGAACATCAGGCGGCCACCATCGAAGCGTTTGTTGTAATTGAAGCCGTAATTGAGCCGTTGCGGCGGAAGGTCGTGACGAAACCCGATCTGGAAGCTACCCCGGTCATAAGGTACGAAGCCGTGTTCTATGGGAGCAAAAGGGTCGTCATGGAACTCGGATTCCTGGATCGTCAGGCCACCGGTCAGCAACGCCCGGGGTATGCCGAGAAATCCCAGACGCAGACTGCCATTCACTACCAGGCCATAGGCCGCCGCTGAACCGGCGTTGCCATTGGTGGAGAGCAGATTCGTAGGCGCAGGGGAGATATCTATCTTGCCTATCTTGTTTGCGTAATCCTCGTAGAAATAACGGGCGTTGATGGTACCCGCATCGTTCGCCAGACGATAATCCACCCCGACTTCCGCACGCAGAAATTCCTCCGGCTCCAGATCCGGGTTGCCGGCCACTGTATCCTGATCATCATCCCGTGGATTGGTGCTGCGCGAGAAATCACCGAAACTCAGCTGTGAGACGCGCTGCTCCAGCGTGGCGCGAAACTGCAGGGTATTGCTGGCGTTGAAACGGTAATCAAGTTTCGGTTTGAGAAAATCAAAATCCCGTACCTTGTTGACATCACCGGCCTGTTCAATTTCTGAATACTCTACAATCAGTGAACTTTCCAGGGTCATGCGTGGATTGATCTGCCAGTTGTGGATGATGAACGGCTCATAGCGCAACTCCTCTACCGTAGAGTGCGAGTTAGGCTGCGGTATCGATGTGAGACCCCCAAATTCAGGTGACCCAGGTCCCGGAGTAAGCGCGCCGAGCAACAGGGATGAGTCCTGAATCGTCTGCGCCACTTCCACACCTGCCTCTATGCCATGAGCAGCGCCCATATTCCAGGTGTAAGACGAACGTACGATCCGTTCGCGATAGCGACTGCCGGTATCCAGAAACAGGTTTTTGGTCCACGGACCGGAC
>JBBDXV010000468.1:0-1658 GCA_040902165.1 Pseudohongiellaceae bacterium | reverse complement strand
ATAAAAGACCGCGCGAGCGGGCTGTTGCAACACCTCCTGCCACCCGGCGCCTGTCGCTCAATTTTCCGCTCAGTTTTCTTGCAATGATCAGCGCGCCGCCACCTGATGCCTATTGCTCAGCTTTCTTGCGATGAATGCAGCTTGTATTTCAGGTTCAACCGTTACCAGCAAGGGAGTTTCCTGTTCTAAGACCAGTGAGTGATTTACAATGTCCGGCCTTTTTACAGGTAAACCTGCGTCCAGCTCCCCGATATGGCTATCACGATCAAGACCCCTGCAGACATTGAGAAAATGCGGACCGCCGGTCAGCTCGCTGCCCGGGTCCTGGAGATGATTGGCCCCCACGTGGTACCCGGGATCAGTACTGGCGAACTGGACCGGATCTGCCACGACTATATAGTAGAAGAACTAAAGGCGATTCCCGCACCCCTCAACTATAACGGGTTCCCCAAATCCATCTGTACTTCGGTCAATCACGTGATCTGCCACGGGATTCCGAGCGACGCCAAGATTCTCAGGGAGGGTGACATCATCAATATCGATGTCACAGTAATAAAGGATGGATTTCACGGTGATACCAGCAAAATGTTCTGCGTGGGTGAGGTTGCCGACCACGCCAAACGCCTTATCCGGATAACCCAGGAATGTCTTTACCGGGCCATTGACCTTGTCAAACCCGGCACAACCCTTGGAGACATCGGTCATACCATTCAGCAACATGCTGAATCCAATCACTATTCTGTTGTAAGAGAGTATTGCGGCCACGGCATTGGACGCATCTTTCATGAAGACCCACAAGTATTGCATTTCGGTCGCCCCCACACCGGCGCGGTATTGGCGCAGGGTATGACCATTACCATCGAACCCATGCTGAATGCCGGTACCCGCCATACCAAACTCTCCAAAAAAGACGGCTGGACTGTCACCACCAGGGACCGACGTCTTTCCGCGCAATGGGAACATACCCTGGCAGTGACTGCCGACGGGGTTGAAGTCCTTACCCGTCGCCCGGATGAAAGCTTTTCCCGGTGAATCCCTGGCACCTTCGCCCATGCCTACGCTGACACCGCCGCCGGCTATCGACCGAGAGCTGTTTGACCCTGACGGATTTACCCGGGCACTGTCCGCGTCTGACAGCAAGTCGCGACTGGATCTGTTCAAACAGGCGATCACCCAGGCCAGCCGGGTACTGAACAGTCGTTACAACAACGAATGTGATATCGCCGCCCTGGTCTGTGGACGTGCCTGGTTCATTGACCAGATTCTGGTCCACGCCTGGCATCTATTCATTCGTCCTGACGATCGCAATATAAGCCTGGTCGCCGTAGGCGGATACGGACGTGGCGAACTTCACCCGCACTCGGACATCGATATATTGATCCTGCCCCGCAGCAGCCGCACCGGCAAATACAAACAGGCCATCAGCGATTTCCTGACCTTTCTATGGGATATCAGTCTGGAGATCGGTCAGAGCGTCAGAACGCCGAAGCAATGTCGTGACGAAGCAAAACGCGATATTACTGTTGCGACGGCGCTGATGGAGTCGCGCCTGCTCACCGGACCTGCGGACCTGTTCGATGAAATGGAACGTTTGACCCGGGCGCCAGCGATCTGGCCGATCAAGAAATTCTTCAAAGCCAAGTGGGACGAACAAATTG
>JBBDXV010000467.1:0-1659 GCA_040902165.1 Pseudohongiellaceae bacterium | reverse complement strand
GTCACCTGAAGAACGCGTTCGAACCTGGTAGCAATGGAATTATTATGAGAACCATCACAAGAATTATATTGATCAGTTTGCTTGGCTCCACGAGCATCACACACGCACAAGTAGACGGCCTGACGCGATTTGACACACTCATTCGCAATGGCAGGATCATCGATGGTTCTGGCAACCCCTGGTATGAAGCAGACGTCGGCATCGTCAACGACCGCATTGTACGAATAGGAGGCCTTGCCAACGCTCAGGCAAACGAAACTATCGATGCTACAGGGCTCATTGTGGCTCCGGGATTTATCGATCCGCACACGCATGCATTACGAGGCATATTCGATGTACCCACGGCTGAGAGTTCCCTGCTGCAAGGTGTGACAACACTTACCGAAGGCAACGATGGCAGCTCACCCTGGCCCATCGACGCACACTATCGCGAGATCGAGGCTCTCGGCATCAGCCCGAACTGGAGCGTCTTCGTGGGCCAGGGCACTATCCGCGAGCAGGTGATCGGCACAGAAGACCGTGACGCGACCCCTGCCGAGCTGCAACGCATGAAGACCATGGTAGCTGAAGCCATGCAACAGGGCGCACTGGGCATCTCTACCGGTTTGTTCTACGTCCCCGGCAGTTTTACGCCAACCGAAGAAGTCATTGAGCTGTCGCGCATTGCCGCACAGTACAACGGTATTTATATCTCGCACATGCGTGAAGAAGCCGCGCAGTTACTCAACTCCGTTGCCGAGACTATCCAGATTGGCGAGCAGGCGAATATCCCGGTGCAGATAACTCACCACAAGGTGATTGGTGCCGGCAACTGGGGTTCGTCAGTTGACAGCCTGCGGATGGTGGACGAGGCGCGCGCACGGGGAGTGGACATCACTATAGACCAGTATCCTTACACTGCTTCCCAAACCAGCATCACCGCTCTCATTCCCCAGTGGGCCCAGGAGGGCGGCAATGAACAATTGATTGCGCGAATCGACAGTCTCGAAACCCGACCCACACTCAAGGCAGCAGTCGTTGAAAATATTCTGTTTGATCGCGGCGGCGGTGACCCAAAGAACGTTTTCATATCGCGCAGTACATGGAATCGCAATCTTGAAGGCAAAAATCTGGCGGAAATTGCCATCGAGCGAGGCATGGAGCCGAGCCCGGAAAATGCGGCAGAGCTTGTGTTTGACATCATCAAGGGCGGTGGCGCCAGTGCCGTATATCATGCCATCGACAGCGCTGACATCGATCGTATTATGCGCCACCCTGCTACAGCAATTGGCTCCGATGGACCGGTTGGTGTATTTGGCGAAGGCGCGCCCCATCCAAGACAATACGGAACCTTTGCGCGAGTGCTGGGCTACTATGTGCGCGAGCGCGGCGTGCTAACGCTGGAAGATGCTGTGAAGAAGATGAGCAGCCAGACGGCACAGCGATTGAGCATTCGTGATCGCGGCTTGCTGGTGCAGGGCTATTACGCGGACATTGCCATCTTCGATGCGCAGGAAATCAGCGACATGGCAACCTTTGAGAATCCGCATCAATACGCGGTGGGCATGAAATATGTGCTCGTCAATGGAGAACTGGTGGTCACGAATGGTCAGCACACGGGTCGCCGACCTGGCAGGATTCTCTATGGCCCCGGCTATACTGGTTCGCCCAGCAAATAAC
>JBBDXV010000466.1:0-11233 GCA_040902165.1 Pseudohongiellaceae bacterium | reverse complement strand
CCGTCCCCTTTTTCCTTCTTTTATTGGTCAAAAAATAATCCCTCCGTCCCCTTTTTCCGTCCCCTTTTTCCCTTTTCCCTATTTTGCAGCGCGAGAGTACTGACGCCACGGCGAAAAACAAACGTGGTCTGTCCCCTATTACATCGGCAGAAAATTGTTCTGGGGGGATCGATCGATCATCTTGCGGTACGGATCTGCACTGACGATTTCGGGTAGTTGCGGCACGGTGATGGTAATGCTGTGACTCCCGCTACCGAGCAGATGCTTCTGAATATACAAAGGTTCGCGGTTTTTCCATGTTCCTTCACCAGCAGGAAACAGCGCCAGATCAAACCAGGCCTGCAGAGGTACTTCAGTTTCTACACCAGTGCCACTGGCTTCAAACTTTGTCGCATTCAATTCCAGCGTGACTTCGTAACCATCGGCTATCTCAAGATAACTAACCCCCTCCATCTGCAGATCATAGAGCACGATCTTCTCAAACAGATCGGTGATCAGATCCTGATGTTCCGGCGGCGTCACTTCACGCAGTGATCCAACCAGATCAGCCGCAGTCGCAAACGGTGGCGGCTGCATCGCAAAACGCGCGAGGAAATTCCGCAGCCCCTGATGCACGAGCTCAGTGCCGATCAGATCCTGCAGCGCATACATCGCCATGGCGCCCTTGTTATAACTGATATAACCCTGATCCTCGTTATACATTACCGGCAGCTCGTCCCCGCCTTCACTGCCGCGCGCATTCAGATAGCCATCCTGCATGCCTTCAAGAATCGGGTTCACAAGATGAATGCCGTGGTATTCGTTGAACAGCATCAGGGTGGAATACTGCGCCATCGTTTCATTGAGCATCTCCCTTCCCTGCATTTTCGCGCCCGGCGCGATATTGCCCCACCAGGTATGCGCGAGTTCATGGATGGTCACATAGTCAACATTGTCCATCGGCGACAGGTCCATGATAAAGCTGAGCGCTTCCGAGTAAGGCACCAGACCGGGACGTGCCGAGGCTGCAGTCCGGTAACGCGGATACTCCATGATCCGGAAATGCGAGAACGGGTATTCACCAAACTCGCGCCCGAAATATTCCAGTGACTGTTTCGCCGTTTCCAGCATGCTGTCGACATTGAATCGGTGCTGTGGATGGAAATAGACTTCAAGCGTGACATGGTTCCACTGGTCACGCGCCACCTCATAACGTGCAGAGGTGAATGGCGTCACCGGCCAGATCGGTTGCTCGGCTTCATATTCAAAATAACGTCTGCCATTTTCAGTCCATTCGCGCAGCAGTACCCCGGGTGCGACGACGATCTGGTCTGCCGCAGTACTGACAACCGCACGAAATCCGCTGCGTCGGTCCACTCCCAGAGACAAACGATCAAGCCAGGCGGGATCACCGAGTGCAGCGAGGCGCGGGGCTGGCGGCAATCCGACCCCGGCTCGCTCCGCAGCACTTTCAATTCTGCGCGTATCATCAAAGCCCGGCAGCGGCATCACCGTGAAATTGTCGATATAGGTGCCGTTTTCCACCAGCTGGTCGTCCGCACCGGTATTGACGAACCCGCGATTGCCGCGCGCGAACTCCCAGTGCATGTTGAGTTGCTGTTCCGATTGCAAGGCGACAGCCGGTCGGAAAAGATAAAAACCCTGCCGTGAATCAGACTCCAGCAGCGCGGCATTTTCAATCTCCAGCCGGCGGACCTCTACTCGCGGATCCACCGAGATCACAAATTCATCAATCGCATTCCGCTTGCTGTTGACCAGAATCGCCGTGCCCCGCGATTCTATACGCCGTTCTTCCGGATAAATATCCAGCGCCATATCGATATCCGCAAAGGTCGGAACCGGCATGCCGTCATAACGTCCATAACGCTGTTCATAGTCGGCACGAAACGCCAGACGCGAGTCGTCAGTTTCGTAGCGATTCAGCACATTGCTGTTGTAGTAAATCCAGCCGCCCGCACTGACAAACACCAGCATCGCCAGACCAAGCGTCACCTGCACCGGACGGCTAAAGCGGGATCGCGCTTCGGCCAGTCGCTCGCGCAGATAAAACGTGTAACCGCGCGGATAGAACAACAACGCCACGATCAACAACAGCACACAGCCGGCGGTCCAGTAAACAATCAACGCATAGACCTGCTGACTGAAGTGTCCGTAACCATTCATGTCAGAATAGAGCACAAACGGAATCTCGAAGCGGTACAGCAGATGCTCAAAGCCGAACATCCCCAAACTGAACAACAGCAGATAACAGACCGACAGCACCAGCATGCCAGCCCATTTGTTCGACAGCAGCGACTGCAGGGTCACTGCCAGTACACAGAGCATGAAGTAATAGAAACCGTTGTAGATGAATGCCGTTTGCAGGTACAGCCCGAACTCAATGTCGGTGTAGCCGGCACTGAGTTGCATCGCGATCGAAGACAGGATCAATGTCAGCAGCAATGCCGTCACGATCAACCACAAGGTCGTCGCCTTGGCCAGCAGGATCGTCCAGCCGGGAAACGGCGCGGTATTGACGATCTCGCTGATTCGCACTTCACGCTCGCGATGGATCAGCGCCGCCGAGTAATAGATCGCAATGATGACGACGCTCGGCAACAGGCCGTAGCGGAACTGCACCAGCATCCGGCTGGTCAGCGGTTGCAGTGGGATATCCAGCATCAGGCTGACCCCGCGATAGAACTCGCCGAGCGCACTGCTGACCGCCAGCAGTAATAATAGAAGGAAGAGCGGACTGCCGAGTACAAATGCAATGTCCATCCGCAACTGGGACAGGTACTGAGAGACTGCGCCGGAAAACGAATAGTTGGGGTTTGCCGACGAGGCACCGAGGGTCGTGTGCGCTGGCCCTGTCATTTGAGCTGACGCTTGAACTGGCGGTCGTCCTGACAGAAATGCGGACTGCGGCTCCGATGTTGTCTCTGTGCCTGATGCTGCTTTCGGTGAACCGCGCTTGCGGCCGGTCCCTTTTGCCGAATCAAGATTGAACGGAAAGCGAAGAAAAGTGAGATAGAGGATTGCCGCAGTAATCGCCAGCCATAACAACCGATTGGCAGGCAACAAGCCGACCGGCAGTTGAGAGTTCAGTTCAGCAACAGTCCAGTACCGCGTTTCCATCGCCACCGGCAAGGTCCCAAAGGGATCAGCCAGCCCGACCCATGCCTGTGCCATTGGACCGAGCCACAAATTCAGCAGCATGTCGGCCGACACAAAGACCACCGCCAGGCCGAAGGTCATTGCGACCGAGCGGGTCAATGCCGCCACGCTGAAGAATAGTCCACAGGCAATCAGAACGTTGGGAATCACAACAAGGAAAAGACTGTAAAAATAGGGGCCGGAGGAAAATTCCATCACCCGGCTCTGGTCAGCCCAGGGCATAAAAGTCCCGACCAGGGTTCCCAACAAGCCGGTCATGCCTACGACCAGTGCAGGCATCAGACTGCCGAGGAATCTTCCGGCCAGATACTCGGTCTTGCGCAAGGGGCTGACAAGAAAGAACTCAAAAGTGCCGCGTTCATAATCGCGCAGCATCGCATTGATCACGAAGGCGATGATCGGCAAGGTCCCAAACGCGCCGAGCACCAGTTCACCTTGAATAATCAGATAACTGCTGTTGAGCGCGATCTGGTTGTTGTCGGTCAGACCAATACCAGTGGCAGTGATGGTCAGCAGATGTATCAGAAAGGCAACAACGGCGAGCGTGACGAACAGCAATGACCGAAACTGGAAAGCCAGTTCGAAGCGGAGAATCTCGCGGAACCCACTCATGACTTTATTCCAGATTCTCGGTAAGGCCGGAAGCAATCAGCGTGCTGAAATAAATATCTTCCAGGGTCGGTTGCACTGCTGTCATGCCGGGTGGTTGCGCATCCGCAGTAACCCGCACTTCGGTCGCGCCACTTTTCAGCCGCGTCGAAATAACCGTGTGACTGGCGCGCATGGTGGCAACTTCCTGCGCCGGCACCAAGGTCTTCCATAACTTGCCTTCCAGGTGGCGGATCAGCGCTGCCGGCTCGCCCTGCAGCAAAATCCTGCCCTGCCCCATGATCGCGACATTGGAACAGATGTCTTCCACATCATCGACGATATGGGTAGAGAGAATCACCACGACCTCTTCGCCGACCTGCACCAGCAGATTCTGGAAACGGCGGCGCTCGGCGGGATCAAGTCCGGCAGTCGGTTCATCCACGATCAGTAATTTGGGATCGCCGAGCAGCGCCTGGGCGATTCCGAAACGCTGTTTCATCCCGCCGGAGAACTTGTCCACACTCTGGTTGCGCACCTCCCACAGATTGGTTTTGTGCAGCAGATCTTCCACCGTCGTCTCGCGTGACTGACCCTGCAAGCCCTTCAAGGTGGCCAGATGTTTGAGCATCGACAGCGCCGAAGTACCCGGATAAGCGCCAAACTCCTGCGGCAGATAACCCAGCGTCCGACGCAGACGCATCCGGTCAGCAAACACATCAAAGCCGGCGAACTGTACGGAGCCGGCATCCGGCGCCTGCAGGGTAGCAACAGTACGCATCAAAGAAGATTTGCCGGCCCCGTTGGGTCCGAGCAGGCCAAACAGGCCGCGCGGGATTTCCAGGGATATGTCCTGCAATGCCCGAACATTGCCAGGGTAGGTCTTGGAGACATGGGTA
This sequence comes from Pseudohongiellaceae bacterium, assembly GCA_040902165.1. Taxonomy (GTDB): domain Bacteria; phylum Pseudomonadota; class Gammaproteobacteria; order Pseudomonadales; family Pseudohongiellaceae; genus NORP240. The sequence goes on along the minus strand of JBBDXV010000466.1, from coordinate 6,590 downwards.
AGCGTGAGCATGGTCGGTTTCTATTCTGTCTGGTTTGAACAGCCGAGGATGACGGAAAGGTCGCCAACCAACAAGAGACTGATTTGGGCAGAAATGGTTACAGGAGGATGTGGGGACGTCGGATTACTAATGAGCAAACGGCGCTGTACTGAAAAAACATTTGCGTTGACTTCATTCTTTGGGACAAACTCCCGTTGAAGCCGGGTTCTGCCCATTTACCCCAACTAGCGATCCCCCAAAAGCACCGTTTTTAGTTGTGCTGCGGAATCTCTTGCAGTTCCCAAGGACAATAACCAATAAGAATCAATCGGCTGATGGATCATTTGTATCAGGAACTAAAGCGTCGTAAGGTCATCCGCGTCGCAACTGTGTATGCAGTTGTTGCCTGGGTGCTGATTCAGGTCGCCAGTACTGTATTTCCGGCGCTGCAAATGCCGGACTGGACGCTCACTTTCGTAATAGTAATTTTTATATTCGGCTTTCCCATCGCAGTCTTACTGTCCTGGGCTTACCAGGTAACCCCGGAACGGGCCGAGGGCGGAGCACTCGCGCAGATAGCGGGGAGCGCGAATACGTCATCGGATCGCAAATTCATTTTCGCGACGTTTGGTCTGGTACTGCTGGTTGCGGGCTTGCAGGTGGCGGATTGGATCACATCCAGTGATACTCCAGCGGCCGGGGCTTCCCGGGAAGCGGCACGCGAAACTCCAGCTTCAAATACGCGGTCGTTACTCGCCCTTGGCCAGGCTCTGCAACAACCTATTTCCTTCATTTATCATGAGTTGGAGTTTTCGCCGGACGGCAGGCAATTGGCCTATACCATCCTCGATGAATCTGGCGTGTCACTCAACTTGCTGGAATTGGCAAATGGCAATCGACGTGCCCTGGTAGCACAAGGAGCACCTTTTGCACCACGCTTTTCACCTTCGGGAAATGCTCTGTTGTTTGCTAGCATCGGCGCATCCGCATTACAGACAATCCCGGTTGCCGGAGGACGTATTCGAAACGCGACTGAGGTCGCCAATCTCGCGATGGGTGCAGCCTGGCTGGATGAGCAGACCATAGTTTTCTCCCATGCCCAGGAAAGCGTACTCCATTATGCCTCCATAAACGGAGGCGATTCTGCCAGCCTGGACATACCCGCAGAACAGGGAGTACGACAGGTCCATCCAAGAAAATTGCCCAATAGCGACTGGCTGATCTATACGGTAATGCCGACCGGCGATCTGTATGATGCCCGCATCGATGCATTCAATCTGGTTACCCGAGAATCCAGAGCTCTGATCGATCGGGGATTTAACGCCAATCCGCTACCCAATGGATTCCTTGCATTCATTCGTGACGGCGACCTGTGGGTAGCGCGTTGCAATCCGCAGGAGACGCGGGATTGCTTGCTCGAAGCCCAGGTGGAACGCGAGATCATTCACAGCAGGGGGCTGGGCCTGGTCAGCTTTGCGGTTGCGAGCAACGGTTTGCTGGTTTTTGACCAGAGGAATGGAGAACAATCGCTTAATGGGTTTACTCCGCGTCAGTTTCGTTGGCACGATCTCGCCGGCGAGGATTTGACCCACGCGCTTCCCCAGAACGTGTATCGCATCCGCTTTGCTCCATCGGGTGAGTCGCTAATCTTTGACCTGCGGGCGCCGGACGGTGGAACTGATATAGCTGTCTATTCCATAGCAAGGCGAACCATCAATAGGCGCAGTTTTACCGGCGAGGGTTCTGGCGGACTCTGGACTCCTGATGAACAACGTCTGGTCTATTCCGTTTCGACGGGGAATGGTGCCGGACTCTGGATCACCAATGCTGATGGAAGCGGGGAGCCGCAACTTCTGGTGAGCAGTCTGACGCCATTGCGGGCAAATTCGTTCTCGCCTGACGGAGAGCATCTGGTCTTTACTGAAGGATTGCCTGATGGTCGTCGATTGAGAGAATTATCGTTGACCAATGCCGAACGACAGATCATCAATCTGTTGCCCGAAAACAGCACGCAGTATGAAGGTAATATTTCACCCGATGGTCGTTGGATCGCCTATGTTAGCCATGAATTGGGTCGTGAAGAGGTATATGTTCGTCCCTACCCCAATATCAACGACGGTAAATGGCAGATCACCTATGACGGCGGCATGGATCCCGCGTGGAGTAACGACTCAACCGCTCTCAACTACCTCAATACATCAGATTTCTCGATCTACCGCGTCAGGCTTGACGACACTTCGTTGTTCTCGGTCTCTGACTCTGAAAAACTTTCTGATCCAATCACCTGGTCCATAGCTTCTCAACAACACTTTGCTGTCTCGCCGGACGGCAGTCAATTGATCTACTATCCATTTTCCAATGATGCCTTTGTCAGAACATTGCAGCCTTCTTATGTGACGCTGGTAAATGGCTGGCTCCAACAGCTTGAAACCCTGTTACCGGAATCGAACTGAGCGTCGATTCGGTGTTCAACCAGATTTGAAACGATACCGTTTTTTTGGAATAATGACGTACAAACACACAACTACACCGAAACCCGGAGAAAATACTTATGACTGCACCCACTCCAATCCCTGACCAGATAGCAACTGTATTACGCAACAAGAAATTGACCCAGGATTTTTGGATTCAGGTCCTGAACGGCGCCAACTATGATCTGATCGACACAACGTTGGCACCAACTTATACCTACAACGGGCACCCTTCGAAAGCTTCCGGCACCAAAATATGGTTGCAGGGATTGCATGCCATGGCACCCGATCTGTATTTCCGCATCGAGAGTCTGTCCGGCGCCAATGACACAGTCATTATTCGCTGGACTCTTACTGCGACAGTAACGGGCAAGTTTGGCATGTTGACCGGAGAAAACGTTCTGGTTTGGAATGCCGATGGTCAATGCGTTTCTAACTGGCAATCCATGGGTACTCCAGCATACGTACACGAGATATCCTGAAATCTGACAGGAGCAAAATGATGAAGCAGTTAATTCCCCTGATTTGTTTGATATACGCAGGGCTGGTTGCTGCGGCGGACACTTGTTCGCCTGTATACCCCAGCTACTGGCAGGATCCCGACTCGCAATTCGCTGATCAATGGAAAGGTCAGGTCATCAGCGATAAACCACCCGCGGACTGGACCGAACCAGTATTCAGGCTAAGCGGTGATTTTCCGCGCACATCCCAGGATGAATCTGCCGACCAGCCCTGGCGCAACGGATCTTTTGATTCCTTGTTTAACCCGAACACGTCGGAACCTGATCGGTCCAAACTGGCCAATGACTATGCCTGGGCTGTCATGAACTATATTCAGGAAGGCAACATCGGCAACGCAGATATCGATGATGACTGGTCGGTCTGTAACAACCAGGTTCGTTCCTGGTATCACATTCCGTTTCAGACATATTCGGTACTGACTGGTCGCGAATTCATGCACGGTCTGACGCGTGAGTCTCGCCTGAATTTTTCCTTGAATGGACCGAATGGAAATTTTACGGCGGTTGGGTCGGTGTGGGCGGTGGCGATGTACAACGCCACGGCAGCGTATACTCTCGGCACCGTCTGGCAACCAGATGGGAAAGCGATTGTCCCGACCGAAAGTCTTCAGTTTGAAGAAGGCGCCGTGGTGGGGAAACTGCTGTTCAACACATTGTCACCAGCACAACTTCCGAATCTGACCAATGTGCCTGCGTGGACTGCAAATATTTCTGATCCGAATTTCTGTTCTTGCAGCTCTGGTACGCCAGGAGCGCGCTGTACCATGCCGCAGGAAAGCCAGCAATGCCCGCGCACCCCTTCCTCGAATCGCTTGCCCTTGTTGCAATTTGACGTTGCCGTAAAAGACTCCCGCGCCGGCAATACACAATGGGTATTTGCCACGTTTGTGGCGGACGGGCAGCGAAAAGCCAATGAGCCGGTGCCATGGAACCGGATTTCCCTGCTTGGACTGATGTGGGGCAACGATACGCCGCCAACAGGAATCCTGGCACGGAACTACCCAGAGGATCCTCGCGAAAACGGATTCCGGGAGGCTGTTATTTTCTGGGACACGGTCGACATGCTCAATGCCGCCGGAGGAGCGACGCAATCCAGTTGGCCAGGTCATCTCGGATGTAACAGCAGACTTAATGGGCCCGCCGACAATCAAAATGCCACCTGTTTGTCCTGTCACGCAACCTCTTCGGTGGTGGATACCAATAACACGACGGTTCCCCTGGTGGCACAATTCAAATCCACCATTACTGAGCAATGCGTGTTGCCATCCAACGGCGACCCGAATTCGGGCATCGACGCTTCAGGTGCCAATGCCACCGTCCAGAACGGCATTTCTTTCGCAACCATGGATCATCTGTTTTTGTACAATACACCGACCGGGACTCCATTCAATTCCTTCGTGGGCAATGTCAATGTTCTCGGCAATGTACCCGACTATGGTCCTGGCGAATCCGGGAACTGGATTTCACTGGATTACTCTCTGCAACTGTCAATTTCCATTCTGCAATGGAAACAGTGGATGGCCAACAAGGAAAAGGAAGTTCATACCCTTGACGCCGAAGTCCCCAGTCGATAACCGAAATGAAGAAAACGTTCTCCGTCACTGGATACTGAGTAATTGGAACTCCCAGCAGCATGTCGCAGCCCTGAATCCAGTACCCCGGGCCGACCGGCAGAAAAACTGTCTCCCTTAATAGTCAGTTCCGTGCGCATCAAGGTGCCATTTGTTTGCAAGAAAAACAGCCCGTCCTCATCCGCTCCCCAGGTCGGCCCCTGGCCGGCGGTGTCGCTCGGGCTTTAGTCTCCGGGACTAACAGTAACTGCCGTCATGGCCCCAAAACACCTATCGGTACCACGGTCACGCCATCGGGGCGTCTGTATCCGTAACCGCCCGCGGTTATCACCAATAAAGCTGACGGCTCACCACAGCGGCTGGTGTCCACGCGCTGTGCGAATTTCAGGAGTTGCGCGGCGGCGGCATCTACGATGTGCGCTGCCGAGCTCAGCTTGACTTCGCAGGCGCACCAGCGTGCATCGGCCGTGGTCGCTACAGCATCGATCTCAAGTCCGGTATTGTCCCGGTAATGTCGGACCTCTCCGCCCATAGATTGACTGTATATCCGAAAATCCCTGACCACCATGGATTCAAACAGCAAGCCGGTGATATTGAGGTCCGCAAGCAGGCTTTCGGGGCTGGCTCCCAGCGCGGCAATTGCCAGTGAAGGATCGACAAAGTGGAACTTCCTGCTGCTGCGCACTCGCGAACGCGAGCGAAGATGCACTGCCCAGGGAGCCTGAGGCTCTACGAGCATTAGACGTTCCAATGCATTGATGTAGGCGGCGACAGTATCAATGTCAGGTGATCCGGCAGGAGTGACGACATCCGCAGCAATCGTTGCGTAGTTAAGCTCGGTTGCAACGTGCCGTGCCAGAGACTCAAATACGGCCTGCACACGTACCGGATCCCGACGGATGCCATCGACTGTGTGGATGTCCGTTCGGTAGATGTCACGCACATAGTCCTGAACCGCTTTCAATGCCGCCGGCAGACCTAGACCGATATGAGCGGGCCAGCCGCCACGACACAGCAACTCAAGCAACTGGTGAAAGTCCAAACCTGGATCAGAAGCGGAGACTGTTTCACCGCGCAGGAGCACTGCCAATGACAATTCACCAGTACTCGCCCCTATCTCCAGCAGGCTCATGGGACGCATCCGTAAATGCGCGAAACGACCAGCCCCGGTATGGCGAGTCGCATCATCGGCAGGCGTTGCAGAGCCGGTAAGAATGAACTGTCCGGGCGTCTTGCGCGCGTCCACTTCCCTGCGAACCCCGTTCCATATTGCAGGTGCCATTTGCCATTCATCAATGAGCCGAGGCGTTGCTCCACCCAATGGCAAACGAGGATCAATATCCACACTGGCGCGCGCGGCACTGTCCAGATCAAGAAAAACGCTGCTGGCCGCGTGCTGCATCGCGGTTTCAGTTTTGCCACTGGCTTTTGGCCCCTCAAGAACCACTGCGCCAGCAGACGCCAGACGCTCCTTGAGCTCGGCGTCTATGATTCGATTCAGGTATGCCATTTGGGATATTTCCTTGTAATCGGTTCATTGCAAGCAGAATAGCCTGTGTAATGCAACTATACTAATAGGTGATATGCAATTATTTTAGCCCGTGAATTGCAATTTCTAAATTGAACTATGTAGTTCAAATAGATTGTGGCTATTCAATTTACGCCCTATCACTCCCTATAGCCCACCTTTTCCTGCGCAGATTATTGACATTTAGGGAGTTATAAGGAATTATGCGCCACAGTCAGGGAACTCCCAATCAAGGACATCCACAATGACCAAAGATCTCTACACCGTGCAAGAGGTTGCCGACCTGCTGGGCCTGCATGTAAAGACCGTGCGCAACTATGTACGCGACGGTCGCCTGCCCGGCACGCGCATTGGCAAACAGTACCGCATTGGCAGGGCTGATCTGGAAGCGTTTACTGGCAAGCCGGTGAGTGCCGGTATTCAGGCCCCTGTTCCGACAATGGAAGTATCGAGCGTGTTGCAAATGGATGGTGTCGGTGCCGAACAGGCACAGCGACTGAGTAACTTTCTTGTCGCCGCA
>JBBDXV010000465.1:0-11257 GCA_040902165.1 Pseudohongiellaceae bacterium | reverse complement strand
GTTCTGTTGTCAGCGGCAGCATCAGAAACAGAAACCACAGACTTACGCCGGCGAGGATGCCGCTGATAAAACCTTTCTTGTTGGCACCGGGCCAATAAAGCAGGGCGATGATACAGGGCAGAAACTGCAGACAGGCGGCAAATGCCACATTACCGACAATCTGCAGGCCAGTGCTGTTATTGGGCAAATAATAAAAAAGAAAGCCGGCCCAGATGAGCGCCACAGTCAGTAATCTGCGATTCCATAATAGCCAGCGATATATGTCTCTTTGAACGGTCGGCTGATAAATCGGCAGGATAAGGTGGTTCAGGCACATATTGGAGAGTGCCAGGGTCACCACAATAATGAGGCCGCTGGCGGCGGACAGTCCGCCGATGAAGCCCACCAGGGTCAGCAGTTCAGATTGATATTCGTAACCGACTATTACCGGGAAATATTCCACCGGAACCGTTGAGCCGGATTGCAGTCCGGCCCAGAGAATCGGCAGAATTGGCAGGCTCAGCAACAGAAAATACAAGGGCAGACCCCAGCTGGCAATGCGCAACCCGTTGTTACCATTGTTTTCACTGAATGTCATATAAAACATGTGAGGCATAGCCACAGCAGCGGTAAAGAACAGCAGTACGGTAAGGTGAAACGTGCTGGAGTAGCTGGATTGGCGCAGCGCCTCGATCAATTGTGGTTGCGAAGCAAGCCAGTTCTGCATCGCGCCGAATCCGCCGAACCCCCCATATACGGCAAACAATCCAACTGCCAGCAGTGCAATCAGTTTGACGATCGATTCGAAGGCAAGCGCCATCACCAGGCCATCATGACGCTGTGATCCCACCGGCCTGGAAGTGCCAAACAGAATCGCGAATGCGGTAATCAACAGGCAGAAGGTAAAGGCCAGCGAATCCTGGGAGATATCGGGAGCGAGCACGCCGATGGTATCGGCTACCGCTTGAATCTGCAGGGCAAGCAGCGGCGTTACGCCGATCAGAATTACTATCGTCGTAAGCGTGCCGGCCCAGCGACTGCGATAGCGAAATGCCAGCAAATCCGCCAGCGACGACAGCTGATAGGTGCGGGTGAGTTCGAGAATGGGGCGCAGCATCAAGGGTGAAAGCAGAAATGCCAGTGAGATGCCAACGTACTGGGCGAGATAGCCGTAACCGTCGCGATGGGCATTGCCTACGGCAGTGTAATACGCCCATACGCTCGCAAAGACACCAAGGGCAAGGGTGTAGATCGCCGGATGCCGGATCAATCTGACCGGAATCCAGCCGCGTTCTGTGATGTAAGCAATGCCGAAAAGCAGGGCCAGATACCCTACGCTGATGCCGAACAGCGTGGTCAGTTCAAAGTTCATCGGTATCCTGCTCGCGATGCGCCCAGGCGGATACAACGACAATCAGGCAGCCGAGCAGGAAGGGTCGATACCAGGCGCCATCTGAATTATTGATCCAGTCCACACTGACGAGGAACAGTAGATAGATGAATATCAACAGGACTAATACGGACCGTGGCAGGTACATGGCTTACTCGGGGATCAACGAAACCTCGGGGATAGTAGCTAACTTCGGCACCGCCTGTATATGCCAGCGGCCGGTTGCCCAACGCAGCTGTTCCGCTACTGACAGCCGAGAGATTTCGGGTCCCGGTTGCAAACCGAGAAAGTGCAGGCAACGAGTCAGAAGTTTGTCGCGATGCGCAGCATCAAGCGGTTCGGCAAAATGCTGCTTGCTGAGTTTTTGCCCTGACTCGTTGGTAATAATCGGTACGTGGGCATACACAGGTGTGCGGTAACCCAGCAATCGCTGGAGATAAATCTGCCTGGGTGTGGACTCCAGCAGATCCCAGCCGCGCACCACATGAGTGATATCCTGCATCGCATCGTCTACCACTACCGCGAGCTGGTAGGCAAACAGGCCATCGCGTCGACGGATAATAAAGTCACCGGTTTGTTGTGCAATTTGCTGCGACTGGGGTCCCTGAATCAGGTCTTCAAATTCAATCTTTCTGTCATCGGTACGCAGGCGAATGGCAGCGTCGCTGTCATCCGGCAAAGAACGGTTGCGGCAATGACGATCATAGACCGAGCCAAGGGCCTTGATTCGCTGTCTTGAACAATCACAGCGATAGCACAGACCGCGGGAATCGAGTTGCCTGAATGCTTCGGCATAGGCAGACAGACGTGAGCTCTGGTAGATCACCTCGCCGTCCCAGCACAGGCCAAAATCCTGCAGTTGTTGCAGAATTAATTTGTCTGTTCCAGGGGGTTCACGTTCGGGATCAAGGTCTTCCATGCGCATCAGCCAGCGGCCGCGCTGTGACCGGGCGTCAAGGTAGCTGGCTACAGCAGCAAGCAGAGAACCAAAATGCAGAGGACCGCTGGGAGAGGGTGCAAATCGCCCGGTGTAACCTGACGAATCAGGATCGCAGTTGCTTTTCCTTGATTTCATCCAGAGTTTTGCAATCGATGCATTTGTTGGCGGTGGGGCGAGCTTCCAGTCTGCGAATTCCTATTTCAATTCCACAGGACTCACAATAACCGTAGTCATCCTGAGCGATGGCTTCGATGGTGCTGTCAATTTTTTTGATCAGTTTGCGTTCCCGGTCACGGGTTCGCAGTTCTAGGCTGAACTCTTCTTCCTGGGTAGCGCGATCTGCGGGATCGGGATAGTTGGCTGCCTCGTCCTGCAGATGATGAACGGTACGATCAACCTCCTGCATCAGCTGTTCGCGCCAGCTAAGCAGGATCTTCTTGAAATGCTCCCGCTGCTTTTCATTCATGTACGCTTCGCCCTTTTTAATCTTGTAAGGGACAAAGTTTTTAAGTACTGGTTGAGCTTCTACGCTTCGCGCTTTGACCATGGTGATGAGTACCTGTAACCGCACCAAATTTTGAAAGCTGGCTAAACTACCAGATTCTCCTCGGTGATGCCATCAAAAAATACAGCATTACCAGGTCCGGAATATGTCCTGCCAGGTTGTTGATAGCGCAGCAAATTTAACACCTTAACCGGGTTCCTCTATAATGCCGGCTCTCCGGACTTCGGCCAATCCGCCTGGCGTCACTGCCTATGAACCTGCCACCGTACAAGACTGCACTGCGATCCCGCAGGATCAACCCGTTCCGGGTTATGGATGTATTGCGCCGGGCCAGAGAGCTGGAGGCGGCTGGAATCGATATTGTGCACATGGAGGTGGGCGAGCCGGATTTCACCACGGCGCTGCCTGTCGTTGAGGCCGGTCGCAAAGCCCTGACCGCTGGTCATACCTATTATTCTGCGGCGGCTGGCATTCCGGCTCTGCGTGAGGCTATCAGCGAGTTTTATGCCGAACGCTATCGAGTGGAAGTTTCTCCGGACCGAATATTTGTGACCCCGGGCGCAAGCGGAGGACTTTACCTTTTGGCCAATCTGCTGATTGATCCGGGAGACGGGGTGCTATTGGCGGATCCTTCCTATCCCTGCAACCGCAATTTCATCAATTTAATGGGAGCTGAACCCCAATTGGTCCCGGTTTCAGCGGCATCACAGTTTCAACCTGAAACCTCCATGCTGGATCAGCATGTCAAACCCAACACCACCGGGCTGTGGCTTGCGTCACCGAGTAATCCCACCGGCACTATTATCGACCGGTCGGCACTGAGCACACTCACTGCCTGGGCCAGAAGTCACCGTTGCCATGTATTGGCGGATGAGATTTATCACGGTTTGCACTATGTCGAAGACATTCCCAGCCTCGTGCAGATTGAGTCCGATGGATTTGTAGTGAACAGTTTTTCCAAGTATTTCGGCATGACAGGTTGGCGTGTCGGATGGATCGTGGTTCCGCAGGCGGTGGTCGGGCAAGTGGAGTTACTTTGCCAGAACCTGTTCATCGCTGCTTCCACGATTGCCCAGCATGCAGCGCTGGCAGCATTTGAACCGGCGACCATCGAAATTCTGGAACAGCGGCGCAATGAGTTCAAGCGGCGACGTGATTTTCTCAGTTCCGCATTACAGCAAATTGGATTAATACTGCCAGCCGTTACTGACGGCGCTTTTTATCTGTATGCAGATATCAGCAGATTTTCCGACAACAGCGAAGCCTTTTGTGCTGACTTGCTCGAGCAACATGGCGTCGCAATGACGGCGGGAACGGATTTTGGCGAATTCAATGCCCACAAGTTTGTGCGCATTGCGTTTACCACCAGCATGGAAAGACTGGAAACCGGAGTTGAGCGACTTGCCAGGGCGCTGAAATAAACGTCAGAACACCGGACCTTGCAAGTCCTTTTCCTGCACCATGATCAGGCCATTGTCCAAAAGATAAGGTACTGCTTTCAGGTACTGTCCTTTGCAGGGGCCGGCGAGACAGTGACCACTGTGGATTTCGAACAAGGCGCCATGGGTGGAACACTGAATCAGAGCGCCATCAGCGTCCAGGAATTTGTCTTCCTGCCACTCGAGTGGCGTTCCCAGATGCGGACAGCGGTTCAGATACAAATACATCTGACCATCCTTTTTCACCGCGAACAGATAGTGATTGCCGGACTCAAGGCCTTTGGACTGTCCTTCTTCTATATCCGCCAGACTGCCGATGCAGAGCATGAGTTTGATTCTTTAGCCTTTCGATTTCTCAGGATTCATGCCAGCGCCTGGCGAAAATCCTCCAGCAGATCCGTAGTGTCCTCAATGCCGACCGAGAACCGGATCATTGAATCGGCAATGCCCATGGATGCGCGCCGCTGCGGCCCCATTTCATGGTAGATGGTATGTGCAACCGGTATGGCCAGTGTGCGAACGTCACCCAGATTGCTGGCGCTGATCACACATTGCAAACGATTCAGAAACTCAAAACAGTCCACGTCGTCCTCCAGGTCAAGACTGAACAAGGCGCCAAATCCTTTGAATAGTTGCTTCGCCCGCTGGTGTTGTGGATGGCCAGGCAGACCCGGATAATAGACCTGTTTCACCCTGGGATGGGTGGCACAAAATTCAGCCAGCTGCTGAGCGTTATGACAGGATTTGTCCATGCGTAGCGGCAGGGTTTCCGAACCAACCGCCAGATGGTGGGCTGCTTCCGGTCCCAGCGAAGCACCAAAATCACGCAGCCCTTTTTTTTTGATCTGGGTGATGCCCCATTGGGATTTATCACCTTTCTTATAGGTATCATACAAGTGGGGAAATTGTTCCCAATCATACAGGCCGGTATCGGTTATGCTGCCGCCCAGTGCGTTACCGTGGCCGCCGATGTATTTGGTCAGTGAGTTAACCACCAGACTGGCCGCTACAGATTTTGGCTGGAACAACCAGGGTGAGGTCATCGTGTTGTCGACGACATAAAGCAACTTGTGCCGGCGGCAGAGTTCCCCGATGGCAGGTAAATCGGCAATCTGGGTTACCGGATTGGCAATGGTTTCAACAAATACCAGTCGCGTGTTTTCCTTGATGGCAGCCTTCACGTTGGCGGCATCAGTGACATCGACAAAGCTTACTTCAACGCCAAATTCGCTGAAGCTGTTGAACAAACTGTTGGTGTTGCCGAAAAGGAAGGCGCTAGAGACCATGTGATCACCACGGCGCAGCAACGCAAACAAGGCGGATCCTATCGCGGCCATACCGGTGGCAAATGCCACGGTGGCGACTCCCTGCTCCATTTGATTGATTCGGGTCTGCAGGGCGGTCACGGTGGGATTGACCTGACGACCGTAGGTATAGCCGGCGCGTTTACCCTGGAAAACCTCGGCCAGTTCCCGTGCATCGGCATAGCCATAAGCAACCGACGGATGAATGGGCTTGTGCAATACACCGTGTTCGGGATTGTCACTGCGATCTGAATGCAGATTGATTGTGGTAAAACCTTTCTTGCTCATGACGGGCTCAACTATCGGAAGGTCGGGAGGGCAAAGGGTCGATGAAAAAGTGCCAATGGAAAAGTGCCAATGAAAAGCACAGCGCGTTTTTATACACCAGCCGTTCACATAATGGAAGGTGGAGCAGTGTTCAGAGGTTCCTTAACGTTCGGCGAACAGGGGCTTTGCGTACACCAGGGTTTCAATCTCGTTGAGACGTTGCTGGTATTCTGTGGCGTTGTCACGGTAAAGGGTATTGAAATCCGCTTCAGAAATGCCGTCCTGATTATTGCCAACCTGTGGCAGATATTCCGATTCATCAGTCAGTCTGGCAAGACGTTGTTGCATGATCCTGGCGCTGTCCGGAGACTCGGTGGCTGCCCTGCCCAGAGCGACACCTACAGCATTGGCTGTCAGGTCGGAAAAACTGTAACCGGAGCGATAGCGGGCATCGTAGGCTTCCTTTGTGGTCGACAGAATTTCAGCAAACCCGGAACCGGCATACGCTGTGATTGCCGCGCTGGAAACAATATGCTGGGCCAGATCCTGGCGGCGTTGCACCCGCACTTCAATTTGTCTGGCACGCGGCAAATCAGCGGCGACGGTTGAACCGAGCAATCGTTCCACGTCCTCTTCATTGACATACATCGCCAGGGTCAAAAACAGGGTGCGATTTTCCGCAACCGGATCAAACGCGTCTCCGGTTCTTTGTTCTGCTGCGGCGAACAAAGGAACCAGCAGGGTATTAAGAGATATGGCCCGGGTTGATTCAGGTACCGCGGCCAACACCTCATGTAACAGTTGATAGTGTTGTTTGATGCGCAGTTGATCGTCCGACGAGATCATGTAATAACGCGCCTGATCACTGATGCGCGCGATCAAAGCCGGCTCCCACAACAGATCGAGTTGCAGGCGACCATCCTGAATTTCTATGGACTGAACACTGCTCGCCAGTTGCTGCAGATCATCATAGGCAGGATTGTTGACCAGATAAGCCTGGCGGATATGCTCCAGCAATTCTGCAACCAGATTGGCCGGGATATTCATTGAGCCCAGTTGCAAGCTATTCAGATCCAGGCTCTTCGACTGGTTGCTGAAATCAGCGCCGAGGTTAAGCCAAAGCGGGACTTGCGGTCTCCACAAGGGAGCACTCAATTGCGCCTTGAGTCCCTGGTCTGCCAACATTACCTGCCCGCCAATGATCTCGTTGAGGTCCAACAGTTCCAGGGAATAGCGGATCAGCAGGTTCAGTTCGGCCTCGGACAGACTCAGGGTCTGCAGCGAGGTGGTTTCCAGGTCGGTCGGTGCGTTGTCGACAATGAGGCTTTCAATCCGCCTGACTTCCTCTGCAGTCAAGGTCGGCCCGGGCGCAATGATCGCATTGGTTTGAAGTGCCAGTAGCAGGATGATGAGCGGAACGCTCAGGACGAGGACAATGAAAGCCCGGGTGAAAATGCGCAGTACGAGCCTGGATTCTGTCATGTCAGATCGATAGGGTTGAAGTGACCGGGATCGATGCGGAGGGCAGGCTTGGTAATAAAATTTCAGTTGAGGTGCCGATAACAGGACTGCCGACAACGATAGTGACGGAGATTTTACTGGTAAATCACCGATTTATCGCTATAAAGTATGAACCGCACCGCAAAATACGCGGATGTCTCATTTATTTGGTTTATTAATCAAGAGCTTGGCGTTAAGATCGCGACACGGTATCCGGGTCAGGCAGCAAACCGGCAGAAAAGGGCATACCAGCACAAACCATGGAAAGCCTGTATTGGGTGATGACTATGAAATCTTTGATCTGGGTTTTAACGAGTAAAAACCTGCCGGCGATGGCTGGGCTGCGACGGCAACTGCGCGTAGTTCTGGCAATTTTTCTGCTGCTGGGCTTACAGGCTTGCAACTCCGGTGCCGCGCGAGAGGCAGAGATGGCCGCAATCGAGTCGGCCCGAATCGCGGCCGAACAGGAAGCCGCCCAATTGGCCGCTGAGCAAGCGCGAATCAGGTCTGAAGAGGAAGACCGGTTACGCCGGGTTCGCCAGGCGGAACAGGCGAGACAGGACGCCGAACGAGCTCGTCAGGCTGAACTGGCCCGCATCGAAGCGGAACAGGAGAGACAACGCCAGGCCGAGGAACAGGCTCGTCTTGCAGCGATAGCGCGTGTACAGGCGGAACGTCGGGAAAAACTTGACCGTGTTGAACAGCTGGAGGCCCAGATCGTTCAACTGGAGTCGGAAATCACTGCCGGAAATTCCGCCAATGATCAATACCGGGCGGCAATAGCAGTTGCCGAGGAACTGATTGGCGCGCTGGCCACGGAACAGGCGAAATACGACAATGTTGACTCCAATGGCAACACCGTCGAACCCCTGGCCAGGGAGTTGATTGCGGAGCTTGAAGCACGCAAGGACGCTCTCGTCAGGCAGGCCCAGACCAGCACTCCCTGATTGTTTTGCTGAGACTCCCGGTCGGCTCCGGTCGGGTTGCTGGCTAATCCTTTTTACCTCTGTCGCGCACCCCGTTTTTCGCGATCCGCCGGCCTGTCATCGGCGCAGGTCCAATCTTTGTTTGTCATAAGTGTTGTGGTAAAGTGCGCGCCTTTGAATGCAACAATCCTCTGGGGAGATCACCGTAGATGTCGGGCTTAACAATCACCTTAACTACGATCCTGTCGCTGCTGGGACTGGGAATCGCCTACTTTTACATGCGCAAGGTAATGGCCATTCCTCTGGACATGGGTTTGAATGAAAAGGACAGCATCAGGCTGAAGTTTATTCATGGTGCTATTGCCAAAGGAGCCATGGCATTTTTAAAACAAGAATACAAATTCCTCACTATTTTCATGCTCTGTTTTGCCGTCATTATCGCCTTGCTTATCGATGACCAGCACACCGACGGCGTACGCGAGGGTATCTATACCGCAGCAGCATTCTTGTTTGGCGGTATCATCTCAATCGCGTCGGGCTTTATCGGCATGATGGTGGCGACTCAGGGCAATGCCCGAACCACGGTCTCCGCCAAGAAGGATATTTCCAATGCCTTTGATGTCGCGCTGAATTCCGGTGCGGTCATGGGTTTTGCGCTTGTCGGCCTGGCTACTTTGGGTCTGGTGATCATCTATGTCGTTTTGAAAGCCGTGCTGCCTGATGACCTGCCGAATCACATCCTCATGGAAATTATTGCCGGATTCGGATTGGGCGGTTCCACAATCGCGCTGTTTGCCCGTGTGGGTGGTGGCATATTTACCAAGGCTGCCGATGTCGGTGCCGATCTGGTCGGTAAGGTCGAGAAGGGTATCCCGGAAGATGATCCTCGCAATCCCGCGGTCATTGCCGACAATGTGGGCGACAATGTAGGCGACGTCGCGGGTATGGGTGCTGACTTGTTTGGTTCCTGTGCGGAAAGCACCTGTGCTGCCATGGTAATCAGCGCCATCGCCTTTCAAGCCAATCCTGATGCCCTGTTGTTCCCGATTCTGATTTCCGCTGTGGGTATCCCGGTCAGCCTTGTTACCAAACTGCTTGTAAGTGTTAAAACCGAAACTGACGTGGCGCCGGCACTGATGAAACTGCTGGTGATTTCCAGTGCTATCATGGCCGTGGTGATGTACTTCTTTACCATGCGACTGATCCCTGAGACTTTCGAGCTCAATAACGCCAGTTATACCTCGATGGGTGTGTACTGGTGTTTTCTCTCGGGACTGATCGCCGGTCTGACAGTCGGGTTGCTAACGGGTTATTACACCTCCGCACAGTACAAACCGGTTCAGGAAGTCGCTAATTCCTGTGAAACCGGTGTGGCCACCAATATCATTTATGGTCTGGCGCTGGGTTACAAGAGCACGGTATATCCGTATCTGGCGATCGCTATCTGTATCTTCGTCTCCTGGGAGCTGGCCGGCATGTATGGTGTAGCCATTGCGTCCCTGGGGATGCTGGGGACACTGGTGATTGCGTTGACCATCGATGCCTACGGTCCGGTTGCAGACAACGCCGGTGGCATCGCGGAGATGGTTGGACTGGAAAAGGAAGTGCGTCGTCGTACTGACGTTCTCGATTCCGCCGGTAATACGACCGCTGCCATCGGCAAGGGCTTTGCTATCGGCGCGGCGATCCTGACTTCACTGGCATTGTTTGCGGCGTTTATCACTACCGCCCAGAACCTGATGGCAGAAAGCGGTCAGAATGCAGTGCTTAGCATGAGCATGCTGGATCCGGTGGTGTATGTAAGCGTATTTATCGGGGCGGTATTGCCGTTCCTGTTTACTGCCATGACGATGAAATCTGTCGGCAAGGCAGCATTCGACATGATTGAGGAAGTACGCCGACAGTTCCGTACCATTCCCGGTCTGATGGAAGGTACCGGTGAACCGGATTACGCACAGTGTGTGGCTATTTCCACTCGTGCGGCGCTGCGGGAAATGATTGCACCGGGGGTACTGATCATGGGTACACCACTGGTAGTTGGATTCCTGTTTGGTGTCGAAGCGGTGGGTGGCGTCCTGGCTGGCTCACTGGTAGCGGGTGGCGTCCTGGCAATTGCTTCTTCCAACAGTGGCGGTGCCTGGGACAATGCCAAGAAATATATCGAAGCAGGCCATCACGGTGGTAAAGGATCTGAGCAACACAAGGCGGCAGTGGTGGGCGATACTGTTGGCGATCCGTTGAAAGATACATCCGGACCGTCATTGAATATCCTGATCAAGCTTTCGGCAATTCTCAGTCTGGTATTTGCACCTTTCTTCGTGCAGTACGGTGGGGTATTGCTCGGTTAATTGTTACGCATTGAAAAAAGGGGCCTGTTGGCCCCTTTTTCTTTGCTGGTTTACATTGGTTTATTTCGTTCTTGTGCAATTCAGGTGTCCTGGCCGATTCCTGTAATGGGGGTCAGCGACCCAGTCGGCGTTCAAAATGATAGAGCACCCATTCTTCATACAGTCTTGGTTCGCTGCCGGAATCATCCGACCAGCTGGTCGCCACTTTTCGCACACACTGATAAATACGAAATGCGCTGGTGTCTTCGATAATCAGACTGCGCACCGACGGATTCAGTGTGTAATTTGAAATCTCCACCAGACGCCAGTCCTCCGACATGGTGTCAGTGACGCAAGCGTCATCGGAAAGCAGGTCAACATAGGGTAATTCCTTTTCGGCATAACCCCGTGCCGGAACGGCAATTTCCAGCGGAATAACCAGCTGTCCATTGCTGTCAGTGGTAAAGGTGATCGACAGAAGTAAAATCGGGAAATCCTGCTGGTTCTCTGCCACTACCCGCATTCCAGCGACGGCGTTTTCGCCCCAGGCCGAGGAATAAAACGCAAATTTCACGGGTGAATTATCCACCAGTTGTGCGAAGCCTGACGCCGGCACCAGCAGCGCCAGAAAGATCATTGCTCTGAGCATTTATCGAAACCCCGTGATCACTGCCCGATAC
>JBBDXV010000464.1:0-11302 GCA_040902165.1 Pseudohongiellaceae bacterium | reverse complement strand
CCGACCATGTTGGAACTCAGGGACATACCCATGGGCATGGCTGCCGATCTGTAATCCACACGCAGTTTGGTTTCGCGCTTGGGGATGCTGGTCAATTGAGGACCGCTGCCATTTAGCTGGGTCCGGTTTCGCGTATGACTCAATTGCACAGCCCAGCTTTCATTCACGGGCAGATTACTGATCAGTTCGTAGCCGTCCACATTTACTTCGTCGGAAGTATTGATAAAACTTTCTCCTTCGACGCCGGCGATGGTAATGGGTACATAGGATTCTATATAGTCTTCAATATCCCGCGAGAATAACGTCAATTCAAATCCCATGGCAGCCAGATTGCCGCCAATGGCGATATTGATGTTTCTGCTTTTTTCGGGCTCAAGACCGGGATTGCCGACAGCAAAGTAACCATCGTCAGGAACGCCGTCGTTGTCAGCGTCATAAAGTTCATTCAGGAACAATGCTTCGGCATCGGGCAGACGAAAAGAGGTTCCAACGTTGCCCTGGATATAAAAGTCATCATTGAAGAAATGTTTTCCCGAGAGATTCCATACCGTCGAGTCGTCCATGTTTGACGCCTGGTTATTGCGCACGCCCAGCGCCACGGAGGTGGCTTCAAAGAGCTGACCGGTGGTGCGGATCTGGAAAAACGGCGCGGTCACCTCTTCTTCCTGGTCAGCAATGCGCCAGACATCGTCCTCACCGGAGAAATTCTGGTGATCCAGCCCAAGCACATATTCAAAGTTTCCGCCGTAATTGATACGGGCCATGGCGTTGACGCCGTAATCCTCATATCCCCAGAAAGCATCATCATTGAGGATGCGAATCCCGCCGGTAAGTCCGCCAGCTGCGTCGAGCTGATTGTAAATCTGCGTATAGCGAGTGTCCCAGTTGTGTTGATAGGCTTTGATGAACAGATCGATATTCTCGTTCACGCTAAGGTCATATTTGAGCGTAAGAATATCCTCTTCCCTGGCATTGACAGTTTTACGATTGAGAAACGGTCTGGCAAAATCCAGTTCGTTGTCGGTGTACTGGTATTGCAACGATAGCCGTGAGTCCGGCGAAATATTCCACGCATATTTCAGACCCAGGGTGGCGACATCGTAGCCGCGATCAAGGTCAGTGGCGCTGGGTTGAATATCCTGAGTCCGATAAGGTGTGTATCCCTCCGCCTCATCGCGAGAACCATACACCACAAACTGATGATCACCGACGGCGCCACGGTAAAACCCGTTGACACTGTAGCCGTCATTGCCATTGACGCCGACGCCCGCTTCACCATTCGATTCGGTGCTGAATCCTTTGGTGACAATATTGACAACACCGCCGACCGATTGGGTGCCGTAGAAAATGCCCTGTCCGCCCTTTAATACTTCAATTCTTTCCACCATGTGAGCAGGTACCGTGTCCAGCGGACTGGTTCCGTTATACAGCCGGTTGGTTATGCGAACCCCGTCAATCAGCCATAGAATCTCCTGATTACGAGACCCCTGCAGCGATGCATCGAAATAATCAAACGGACCATTCTTGGGGGCAATATGCAAACCCGGCACCAGCATTTGCAGCGTCTGGGTTATATCTATAAAGCCACGTTCAAGAATTTCCTCCGCAGTGATTATTTCCACCCGGTTACCGTAACGATTCAAGTCCAGCGGAATGGTTTCTTCAAGGCTATCGGTAGTGACGATGATTTCCTCTATTTCTGTAACCTGCCCCAGCACTGATGAACTCCACAGGCAAATTGGCGCCGTCAGGACAAGCAGTGGGAATTTATGCATCTGTTTCATTACGGGTATTCTCCTCTGGATTATCGGTGAGGAGTGGTCAGGTACGAATATCTCCCCAGGCGGCCTGCATTATGTCGGTAATCCCTCCACGGGTCGCTCAGGAAGCTGTTTTGTAACGGTTTCAAAACGTTGGTTTCAGGTTCTCTGCCTCGCCAGTGAGTCAGTCTGCCGTTCAAAAGTCTGAAATTGAGAAACTTGCCTGCCGGAACGTTAACCGCTAAGGTTCCGGTCTTGGATTCAATCCCTGCATTTTTACGGCTTAACCGGCATGTCCAGACGCTCCTCAAAGTCCCTGATAACTCTATTGGTATTAGCCCTTGTCGGCGCGACTACTTCAATTACCGAGATTTTGACCCATCAGAGTCATCAGCACGAGACGGCGATCGCATCGACAATTGCCTCCCCTCCTGACACAGGACACTTCTCTCACCAGGGTGAAGAGAGTAGAACAGTCTATGAAAGCGCTCCCCATCATGAGCATCTGATGACCACTGCTAAACAAGCGTCAGCGAACCCCGATTCAGGCACACAGGTGAATCAGGAAGAATGCGTTTGTGACGATATTTGTTGTGCGGTTTCAGCGATGAGCCTGGCGCAATCACCGCGCCTTACCGATTCTGTCAATTCTGTCCAGATTGTGAATAACGTCGCTAGTTACACCTCCATTTCCCTCGACCTGCTGATTCCTCCGCCCGAGACACAATCCGCCTGAGCGTTGCTGCGCACGGTAGTTTGTTCTTGACTGGAGGAGTTCGTATGACAAGCCCTATCCATTGCTTTTTGTTGTTGTCGCTGGTTTCAATTTCAGCGAATGCAGCCGTTGTTTCCTACGAATTTGATATCGACACACAACCGGTAAATATCACCGGAAAGGACGCTATCGGGCTTTCAATTGGCGGCCAGATTCCCGCTCCCCTGATCGAGGCCCGTGTGGGCGATATTTTGCGGGTTACGTTTCATAACCGTCTGGACGTGGAATCAACGGTTCATTGGCATGGCATCCTGCTGCCGGGCGACCAGGATGGGGTGGCACATCTCAATACTCACCCCATGGCATCTGGAACTTCCTTTACCTTTGAGTTTCCGATCCGGCAGTCCGGTACCTACTGGTATCACTCCCATAGCGCATTGCAAATACAGAGTGGTGTTTACGGACCCATCGTCCTGCGCGAGGCCGATGAATCTCCCGTCGTGGCAGAACAGGTGCTTTTGTTGTCAGACTGGAATGATGTCGACGGGGAGCAGGTGCTGCGCAACCTTAAAAAGCGCGATGATTTCTATGCGTTGAAGAAAGATTCGGTGCAGTCCTGGGACAGGGTGCTCAGCCACGGTGAGGTGGCCTTGAATAACCGCATACGGCAGGCTTTTTCCCGTATGCCGCCGATGGATCTCAGTGATGTCGGCTACGATGCATTCCTGATCAACGGCAGCATTTCAACTACTTATCCCCTGCCCTCAGGTACTGTTGACCGAATGTTGCTGCGAATCATCAACGGTTCCACCTCCAGTTACTTCGATCTGGAGTATGCGGAGGGTCCGATGACCGTGGTTGCTGCCGACGGTCTGGCGGTGGAACCCGTTTTGGTGCAGCGCCTGCGCATCAGCACGGCGGAAACTTATGACGTGCTGGTGGATGTATCGCCCGGCGCATCGTTTGAATTTCGTGCCACTTCAATTGATGGCACCGGTTATGGCAGCGCTTATATCGGATCCGGTGTGATCGTCAATGCACCTGATATTGCGCGACCCGATCTGATCCTGATCAGCCATGCTGACCACGAGACGATGATTATGCCCGCCGCGGAGGCAACACATCAGCATGATGCACCAGCAGCGGAAGTTGTAGCGACCTCACAGGACACACACCAGCATGGTCCGGAGCCGGTTACCGTTCAAACCCCTGCGCCGGTAATCGAGCATATGACCGACTACCAGCACCTGATTTCACCGCAAAGCACTACCCTGCCTGTCGATCAACCCTGGCGGGAAATACGCATGGAACTCACTGGCAATATGGAGCGATATATCTGGAGCTTTGACGGCAAAACCATGAATGAAGCCAGCCCGATACTCATCAGAAAAGGTGAAAACGTCCGCTTCATTCTCAGCAACGGCACGATGATGCATCATCCATTGCATTTTCACGGGCACTTCTTCCGGGTGGTGAATGCCCATGGCGATCGAAGTCCTTTGAAGCACACGGTCAATATTCCGCCCGGCGGAACCCAAACCATCGAATTTGATGCCAATGAGGACCAGGACTGGCTGTTTCATTGTCACAACCAGTTCCATATGTTGACGGGTATGACTCGTGTGGTCAGCTACATGGATTCAAGCCGCATGTCGCCGGAAATGTCAGAACATGTGATACATCCCTCAGTCTGGTTCAATGCCTCTCGGGTTGATCTGCTGTCAGGCTTCGCCACTATCGACTTGCGATTGTTCAATGATCGTCACGAGTTCCGTCTTAAGGCCGACAGCGACCTGGATCAGGAGAGCGAAACCACAGCGACCTATAACTTCCACATTAATAACTTCGTTTATACCTTTGCAGGTGTGGAAAGCCGGAGATTCCAGGAAGTCGACACCGGGACCCTGGCGGTGGCCGGCCTGCACATGCTGCTTCCCTTTCTGGTTGACAGTGAATGGCGCGTGGACGAGGAGGGCGAATTCAGGCTGGAACTGGGGTCGGATCTGCGTCTCACCCGCCGCATCGGCTTCGCATGGCACTGGAATACTGACGAAGAGCACCGCCTCGGGCTGAATTTTGTCTTGAATGAGAACTGGTCGGCTACCGCGGTTCATGATTCTGACTACGGCACCGGTTTTGGTTTCAGTTTAAGATTCTAGGGAACCGAATTGACTCTTGTCTCGGTAACTGGCGACAATGACACCATCGCAAAACTGTACTGGAGTCTGCATGCGCATCGGTATTTTGTCCCGTAACAAGAATCTCTATTCGACCAAGCGCCTGGTTGAAGCTGCAACCCTGAGAGGCCACGACGTAAAAGTCGTGGACGTCTTGAAATGTTATATGAATGTCACCTCGAACAGCCCCACCATCTATTACAAGGTCTCCGATAACCGGGAAAAACTGGAATTTGACGCAGTGATCCCCCGTATCGGTGCCTCGGTTACTGCCTACGGAACGGCGGTCCTGCGCCAGTTTGAGGTGGGCGGGGTCTATTCTGTCAACGAGTCAGTCGCCATCTCCCGGTCGCGAGACAAGCTGCGGGCTCACCAGCTGTTGGCACGCAAGGGAGTCGCCATGCCGGTAACCAGTTACGCACATGCGGCCAATGCAACGGAGGACCTGATCAATTTTGTCGGTGGTGCGCCGCTGGTCGTAAAAATCATGCAAAGCACTCATGGCGCCGGTGTAGTGTTGGCTGAAACCAACAAGGCGGCCGAAAGCGTGATCAATGCGTTTCGCAATCTGAATGCTGATTTTTTGGTGCAGGAATTTATCAAGGAAGCCGGCGGCGCGGACATTCGCTGTTTCGTCGTGGGAGACAAGGTTATTGCCGCGATGTTGCGGCAGGCCAAAGACGGTGAGTTCAGGTCCAATCTGCATATGGGCGGAACCGCCAAGGTCGTGAAACTGAGCCCGGCCGAACGGGCTCTTGCTGTACAGGCTGCAAAAGTTATCGGTCTGGACGTTGCCGGTGTCGATATAGTTCGTTCAGCGCATGGCGCTTTGGTATTGGAAGTCAATTCATCGCCTGGCCTGGAAGGAATTGAAAAAGCCACCGGCAAGGACGTTGCCGGATCCATTATCCAGTACCTTGAAAAAGATTCTCTCAAGGGTGTAAATCGTATGACCGGCAGGGGGTAGTAGATGGCAGACAATACAGCAAATTCGTTCAACTGGCAGGAAGCCTTCCAGGAAACCTTTGATCAGTTCACCCAGCAGGTTATTAATTACGCACCACAGATTCTTGGCTGTATCGCGATCCTGGTCCTGGGCTGGATTATCGCCAAGGTTCTCAGTATCAGCACACGCAAACTGGTTCGCGGACTGGACCACCTGTTCAAACGGGTTGCCAAAGCTGACTCTTTAAACCGGGAACGGATGAAGCAGTCCTACGCCAATATTGCCGGACTGGCAGTGTTCTGGGTTGTGTTTCTGTTTTTCATCGCTGTGGCGGCCAATATTCTTGGCTGGGCGATGTTCTCCGGCTGGATGGACAGCGTTGTCAATTATCTGCCGGGATTGCTCACCGGCCTGTTGATCATCATGGCAGGCTTTCTGGTAAGCAATCTTGCACACAGCGCGATTCAATCGGCGACTATCAATTCCGGTGCCACGCAAAGTGCTGCCATGGCGCGTTCGGTTCAGGTCGTAATCCTGTTCAGCGCCATCATTATCGGCGTCGAGCAGATAGGTCTGTCCGTCGACTTTCTCAGTAACTTTATCGTTGTGATATCCGGCACCCTGCTCGGCGGCGCGGCGCTTGCCTTTGCGCTGGGGGCAAAAACCATGGTGGCCAATATCATCGGAGCCCAATACACCCGCAAGCATTGCCGGGTTGGTGAAATCATGCGAATTGGTGATGTTGAGGGTGAGATCATTGAAGTCACACAGTCCAGCATCGTGCTGGATACCGGTAACGGTCGCGCTATTGTGCCCGCCAGTTTATTTCAGGAACAGGTAAGCCAGCTGAGTTCTGCAACCAGTCAGGATCCCGCCGTCGATCCCGTTGTCAATGAAGACAAGTGATGAGCGTCGATGAATCGTCATTGGCGCTGGCTTTTATAGAAGCACAACCGGATGCGGCTGCCCGGGTGCTTGAACAGCATCCGCTGGAGGAAGTCGCCGCGTTCCTGCCGGAAGTCCCGGGACATTTGCATATCCGCCTGATTCAGCGAATGTTGCCGCAGTATGTGAGCCGTCTTTGCAGGTTATTGGCCGCGCCGGAAAGCGCTCGCATGTTGACTCACGTCGAGCTCAGTTTTAGTGCTGCTGTACTGCGTTACCTGCCGGCGCATGATCGCAACCGGGTACTTGCGGCACTACCCACCAATCGTCGAGCGGCGTTAAGTCTGCTGCTGGGCTATTCCGAAGAGACGGTGGGTGCCTGGCTGACGCCGCTGGTGGTGACCATACCGGTGGATTACACGGTTGCCGAAGCACTGCATCAGGTAAAGGTGTCAGGTGATGTGGTTCACAGCGATCATATGTTTGTCGTGGACCGCGACCGTCATCTGCGCGGCCGCATAAGTTATCTCGAATTGTTACGTGCCGACCCTGGCCTGAACGTTTCCTCCCTGTTACACGCTTCCTGCCATACATTGATAGGTCAAATGTCGCTGCTCAAGGCGGCCGAACATCGCGACTGGGAAACACTGGATGTTATGCCGGTAAATAATCGCCAACAACAATTCATCGGCGTGCTGCGGCATGTTGACCTGCGAAAGGGGCTGGAATTGTTGAAAACCAGCATGTCCGGGGAGTCCGGCACCGATCCGGTGGCGGGCATATTTGAAGTGTATGGCAATTCTCTGGTCGCCCTGTTTCACTCCCTTGGTGACGTGATCGATTCAGATCCAAAAAAATAGTGAGGTTTCCATGTCTGTTGATGAAGTCATGCAAAAGTCCCCAATTTCCAGCTTGACCAGGACATTTCTGTCGCGCTTCCCGCTGGACGCTGCTCGCAAGATTGAGAGCATGGGTACTGACGAAATGGTTGAGGTATTGCAGCAGCAATCAAGTGTGGTAGCCGCAAGAGTGATGGACAAATTATCTCCAGGCGTGGCGCATGTGCTGCTGGAAAAACTGCCTGCCGAGTTCGCAGCCCGTGTTATTGAATTGATGGAACTCGGGCCTTGCATTGCACTGTTGGCGCGACTGGATAACGAGCAGATTGAAAACTACCTGTCCTTGCTCAATCCGACGACGGCCGAAGAACTCAAGGCGCTGCTGGAATACCCGGAAAATACCGTAGGACGACTGATGAATTCGCGAATTATCGCGTTCAACCAGAAAATGACGGTTGCCCAGGCCCTGACGCAACTTAAACAGCAAGGTATTGAATCTGTAAGACATCTGTTTTTGCTCAATGATGAAATGCAGTTGCAAAGTCAGGTTGATGTACATCGCCTGGCGCTGGCAGATTTCCAGCTGCCCCTTGCTTCACTGGCGATTCCAATCACTACTTTCGTCAATGCCCTGGACCCGAGAGACGAAGTGATGGAAAAGCTGGAAAAATTTCATATAGACGTATTACCGGTAGTGGATATCAGCATGCATCTGGTCGGCGTGATTGAAGGCAAGGGCCTGGTTGATGCGGTCCGTGAGGACCTGGTTGCCGATATGCAAACCATGGTGGGAGTCAGCAAGGACGAGCGCGCCTTGTCCAGCGCGACATTTGCGATACGCAAGAGGCTGCCCTGGTTACAGATAAATCTGCTCACCGCCTTTCTTGCGGCATCAGTAGTAGGATTGTTTGAGGCAACCATTGCGCAGTTCACTGCGCTTGCGGTGTTATTGCCGATCGCCGCCGGTCAATCCGGTAATACCGGGGCTCAGGCCCTGGCAGTTACGATGCGCGGACTGACCTTGCGGGAAATCACCCTGCGCGACTGGTTCAGCGTGTTACTCAAGGAGTTTGTCGCCGGCCTGGTAAACGGCATCGGCATTGCTGTGGTGTGCGCAGGCGGTGTTTACCTCTGGAGTCAGAGCGTCGGACTGGCACTGGTCATGGCTGCAGCGATGGTCATCTCTATGACCATAGCCGGCATGTCAGGCGCTCTGGTGCCTATTCTATTGAAGCGATTTGGTCTGGACCCGGCGCAATCCTCGTCCATAGTACTGACCACCGTAACTGACGTTGCCGGTTTCATGTCATTCCTGGGTATCGCCACGCTGATGTCCAGCATGCTGGGGTAGTCTTGCCAGCATCCGGCGCCGCCATCGTTCGGTTCAGTATTTGGGTTTGCCCAGTTTTTGCTTGCGAATTCCCCGGTCTTCACGAATATCCCTGGACTGATGATGCTTGCCAGTCTCTTTGTCATGTTTTACGGCCGGATCATGGCGATCCACGCCTTTTTTGTGCGGTGCCTTGGTTGAACGCTTGCCTTTGTCGCTCATAAAAAACTCCAGGTTAATGACCAGCTCCAGCATAGGGTAATCAGATGCTGTACAGGTATCTATTTATAAATCAGCATGTCATCAACCTGATTGATTCCGGTCAATGAGTTTTCATTCAGGCAATCCGGCAGATAAGGTAGACTGGGCGCTTTCACGCAAGTTCGAAATCATGAAAAAGGAAACCTTTTCACCGCATGTCAAACGTCTGATTCTGGTCGGCGGTGGCCACAGTCACCTGGCCGTGTTGAAACGGCTGGCCATGCGCCCGGTACCGGGGCTGGAAACCATACTGGTCACGCGCGAGGTTCTGACTCCCTATTCCGGCGCCCTCCCGGCCTGCATCAGTGGCGTCTATCAGCACGACGACATGCACATTGACCTGCGTCCGCTGGCAAATTTCGCCGGGGCGAGACTGCTGCAGCTGGAGGTCAGCCGCATCGATCTAAGTCGTCGTCTTTTGCTGCTGCAGGATCGTCCACCACTGCAGTTTGACCTGTTGTCTCTCAATATTGGATCCCGACCCGATGCAACCAGCATCCCTGGCGCTGAGGAGTTTGCCACCGGCATCAAACCGATCGATCATTTTCTTGAGGTTTGGGAGACGGTACGCCAGAGCGCAGTACAAAGACTGCAATCCGGCGGCAATTACTGTATCGCGATAGTCGGTGGCGGACCCGCCAGCGTAGAGCTTGCATTTGCCGCACAACACCGGATCACGCGCGACGCCAGATCTGGTTCCCCAAGCTCTGCCACACTCAAAATCAAACTTATCACCTCTGACGGTGAGATTTTGCCAACTCACAATGAACGCGTTCGGCGATTTACCAAAGCCGAACTCATTCACCGCGGCATCGAGTTATTGAATGAAAAAACGGTCACCGGGTTTCGACGCAATTCGGTCATCTGTGCCGGCAATGAAACCTTTGAAGCCGATACGATCTTTTATGCAACCGGGGCCAGTGTTCCGACCTGGCCAGCCGATATTGGACTGCAGGTCGATGAAAAGGGTTTCATACTGGTCAATACCTGTCTGCAGTCGATCAGCCATGCTTTTGTGTTTGTTTCCGGCGACGCCGCCACTATCGAAAATCACCCGCGACCGAAATCCGGTGTCTATGCCGTCAGACAGGGAAAACCACTGGCGGAGAACCTGGTTCGCTACGCCACCGGTCACCGGCTGGTGAAATATGTTCCGCAACGACATGCACTGGCCCTGATTTACACCGGAGACAGGAAGGCGATAGCCTCACGCGATAATCTGTTTTTCCACGGTCGCTGGGTGTGGCAGTGGAAAAACCGGATTGACCGGTCTTTCCTGAACAAATACCGCGAATTGCCGGAGCCTGAAGGATCTGTAGTGCTGGCCGCCGGCATAACCGATCGCAAGAGTGAACAGGCGCTGCGTGCACATGCCATTCGTTGTTCCGGTTGCGGCGCCAAGGTCGGCGGCAGTCTGCTGAAAGAGGTATTGGGCAATCTTGAGATCACTACTTTCCCCGATGTCGTCGCGGCAGTCGGTAGCATCGAGGACGCCGCACAAATCCTCGTTGCACGGGACAAGACCCTGATACAAAGCGTGGATTATCTGCCGGCGTTTACCAACGATCCCTGGCTGTTTGCGCGCATTGCCACGCTACATTGCCTCGGCGATATTCATGCGATGGGCGCCGAGCCCCACTCGGCTCAGGCTATTGCCGGCATTCCTTTTGCCGGCGATCGCTTCATGCGTGAAACATTAAAGGAGCTGATGCACGGTTGTGTCGAGATATTGAACCAGGAGGATACGGCGCTGATCGGCGGTCATACGCTGGAATCCCGGCAAATGAGTTTCGGCCTTAGCGTCAACGGCTTCGGGCGACCGGGAACCCTGTTATCCAAATCCGGCGTCAAGGCCGGTGACATACTGATTCTTTGCAAACCTTTGGGCACCGGTACCCTGCTGGCTGCCGATATGCGACTGCGTGCCAAAGGCAGTTGGATGGCCGCAGCCTTTGACTCCATGCTGATATCCAATCGTGCTGCCGCAAGAATCTTGCTCAGCCACCATGTCAATGCCTGTACTGACGTTACCGGTTTCGGTCTGGCCGGGCACCTGATGGAAATGATTTCACCGACCAACACACAGGTGGAAATTTCGATCGAATCACTGCCGTTTCTCGACGGCGCACTGGACTGCCTGGCGATGGGTATCCATAGTTCCCTGCAGGCTGACAATCGGCTGGTTGAACCGGCAATTTTCAATACAGAAAGCTTTCTGAAGAACCCCCTGTTCAAACTGTTGTTTGATCCCCAGACTGCCGGCGGATTATTGGCCAGCGTGCCCGCCGGCAACGCCGACTCCTGTCTGGCGACCCTGTCGCAAACCGGCTATCCCGGCGCACGGAAAATCGGCAATGTCATCGCTACCGGCCAGAAACAGGCAACGATC
>JBBDXV010000463.1:0-1675 GCA_040902165.1 Pseudohongiellaceae bacterium | reverse complement strand
TTGAGGATTCTGGTCCGTGAACCTTTAGGATTCTGGATTGCTTACCTTGAGGATTGTGGTCCGCTTACCTGTCGATCCTGAATTGAATTTCACGCGCGATTCCATGGGTTGGGAATTTGGTTTTTGTCCGGGTCACAAGCGTCCAGGGAATCAGCGCTGAGCGAGAATATCTAATTGTTTCAAGCAGTTAGATCACAAACAAATCCATAAATTCGTTGACCGGCGTACTTTCCAGCCGCTTCTGGTCCTTGCACAGCGCAAGGATCGCGGTGGCGCGTTTTGACGGGAAGCGGGTCGCGAGGTTGGACTTGAATTTGGCTTCGAGCAGCGGAATGCCTTCCTTGCGACGGCGTCGATGGCCCACCGGATACTCGATCTCGATCTTCTTCGTGCAGCTGCCGTCCTTAAAGTACACCTGCAGCGAATTGGCGATTGAGCGTTTCCCCGGTTCCAGGTATTCGTTGGTGTAGCGGGGCTCCTCATGAATGTCCATCTTGTCGCGCAGCTGATCGATGATCGGGTGGGCAGCGTGGAAGTCATCTTCATAATGCTCGGCCACGAGATTGCCGAAGGCCAGCGGCACCGCGATCATGTATTGCAGGCAATGATCCCGATCGGCGGGGTTATTAAGCGGGCCTTTCTTTGAAATGATGCGGATAGCCGATTCATGAGTATGAATATCAATACGTTCAATATCTTGCAGGCGATCTTTCACAATGGGATGAAGTAGAACCGCTGCTTCAGCGGCAGTCTGGCTGTGAAACTCCGCCGGGAATGAAATCTTGAACAGGATGTTCTCCATCACATATGTAGTATAGGTCATTGGAAACTTGAACGAATTTCCCTTGAAAGACACATCGTAGAAGCCCCATTTCGGCGCGGTCAAAACACCCGGATAACCAATCTCTCCGCGCAAAGTCAGGTCTGCCAGACGCACTGCGCGTGAGGTCGCATCGCCGGCTGCCCAGGACTTTCTCGGTCCGGCATTCGGGGCATGGCGATAGGTGCGCAAGCTTGATCCATCCAGCCAGGCCTGGGACAGCGCATCGATCACCTGATCCCGCGTACCGCCCAGCATATGGGTCACCACCGCAGTCGATGCGACCCTGACGAGCAGCACATGACATAGCCCGACCCGGTTAAAACTGTTCTCCAGCGCGATAACCCCTTGAATTTCATGCGCCTTGATCATCGCGGTCAGCACGTCCCGCATCGTCAATGGGGCTTTGCCCTGGGCGACATTCTTTAACGACAGGTGATCTGCCACCGCCAGGATTGCCCCAAGATTGTCCGAGGGATGTCCCCATTCGGCTGCCAGCCAGGTGTCGTTGTAGTCCAACCATCTGATAATGCAGCCAATATCCCAGGCGGCTTTCACCGGATCCAGCCGGAACTGGGTGCCGGGAACCCGCGCACCGTGTGGAACGACCGTGCCTTCTACCAATGGGCCGAGCAATTTCGTGCACTCCGGAAATCGCAGCGCCAACAGGCCGCAGCCCAGGGTGTCTATCAAACAGTTGCGCGCGGTGTCATAGGCTTCGGCGGAAGTCACTTTATAGCCGGTGACATAGTCAGCGATGTCGACCAGTACCTGGTCTGGGGCGGGGCGTTGGTTCAGATCTACATTGGCGCTCATTTATTTCTCTTGGTTCAGTAAGTTAGTGTTATTTGTTCA